>DATBWJ010000194.1:0-6314 GCA_036514935.1 Xanthobacteraceae bacterium | reverse complement strand
CGTCACCAGCGTCGGGCCGGGCAAGGGCGCCGACCTCGGCGGCATCGAGGGCGCCGATCGCCACTGCCAGGTTTTGGCGCAGGCGGCCGGCGCGGGCGGCCGCACCTGGCGCGCCTATCTCAGCACGCAGGCGGCCGGCGCTAGCCCCGCAGTCAACGCGCGCGAGCGCATCGGGCGCGGGCCGTGGCACAACGCCAAGGGCGTGGTGATCGCCAAGGACGTCGAGGACCTGCACGCCACCAACAAGATCAACAAACAGACCGCGCTCAGCGAGAAGGGCGAAATACGGTGACACCTTACTATTTCCCCAATTTTTTCCTGCAATCATAGCAAGCAAGTAGCCCGCATGAGCGACGCGACATGCGGGAATAAGCGGCGCCGCTGTCAAATTCCGGATGTCGCGCAGCAAGCGTAGGCTGGGCACGCGCGCGCGGCGCCGTGCCCACGCTCTTGCAAACCTTTTGCAGAGATGGTCGGCCCGCGCCGCGACGAGGTGATGGCGGGCAGCGTTTGGGGTATTGTGCGCTCAGGAAGCGCCGTTCGCTCACGGCGCTTCAAGCGGACGGAGGCTGATGATGCGCGCATTTCGCAGAGCGGCGGCACTGGCGCTGTGCGGCGGGCTCGGCCTTGCAGCGCCGGCGCCGGCGCAGGACGGCTATCCCAATCGCACCGTGAAAATCGTCAACCCATTTGTCGCCGGCTCCACCACCGACATCCTGGCGCGTGCGCTCGCGGTTGGGCTGTCCAGCCGGCTCGGCCGCGAGTTCATTATCGAGAACAAAGGGGGCGCGGGCGGAGCGCTCGGCACGCTTTCGGTGGTGCGCTCCGACCCCGACGGCTACACGCTGTTGTTTTCGCCGGCGCTGGTGCTCTCCGTGCATCCGCAGGCGCGCGCCGACGCCGGCTACCAACCCGACGCGCTCGTTCCGGTCTGCCAGACGTTCACCAATGCGATGGCGCTGGCGGTGCGGCCGGATTCCCCGCTCAAGAACGTCGCCGATCTGGTGGCGGCGGCGAAAGCGCGGCCGGGCGCGTTGAACTATGGCCACCAGGGGCCGCGCACCATTCCGCATCTGGCCATGGAAGAATTTCTCCAGGTCGCCGGCATCGACATCAAGGACATCCCGTTCCGCGGCGAGCCGCTGGTGATCACCGATCTGCTCGGCGGCCGGCTCGATGTGGCCTCGATCGTGCTCGGCAGCGCGATGGAGCAGAACGTGCGCGTAATTGGCATTTTCGCCGCGGCGCGCCACCCCGCCTTTGCCGCCGTGCCGACGGTGAAGGAGCAAGGCTATGATGTCAGCCCCGAAAGTTTTGGCGGGCTGCTCGCGCCCGCCGGCACGCCCGCGCCCGTCCTCGCCAAGCTGTCGGCCGCCTGCGCCGGCGCCGCCAGGGACGCAAGCTACGCCGCCGTCGCCAAACGCGCCGCCCAGCCCGATGACTACTACGCCGCCGCCGCCGCGTTTGCGCAGCGCCTGCAGCGCGACATCGAGAGCAAGGCGCGCGTGCTCCAACGAGTGAAAACCCAGTGAGGCGTTCGCGCGGGAAATGATGCGCCATTCACCTGATCAGTTCGGCCGCGGTCCGCGCCGGCGCTGCCCGCCCGGCGATTGTGAAAGCGCGCCGGGTCGCATTTCTTGATTGCGCAGGATGTGCGCGGGGGCAGGGCGCGCGGGGCACGTTCGCAACCATGCGGTTCATCAACGAGGCCACCGAGATGGAAGCGCCACCGCGCAAGAGCACCGTCGCGATCATCGTGGATCTGGGCAATCCGGTCTTCATCCTTCTTGCCGTCGTGCTGCCCAACGCCGCGCTCGCCGCGGCGATGGCGAGCGGCTCGCTGACGCTGCTCAACTTCGTGCATGTCATGGCCGGCGTGCTGTGGACCGGGATCGACCTGTTCCTCGGCTTCGTGCTCGGCCCCGCCCTGCGCGCGATGGAGCCGGCGCAGCGGGCGCAGGTGTTCAAGCGCCTGATCCCCAGGACGACCTTCCTCTTGCCCATGCTCGCGGGCGTGACAATCATGGCCGGCCTTGAACTCGCGCAACGGCTCGGCCTGTTGACCTTCGACAGCATCTGGACGATGGCGGCGCTGGTGATCACCGCCGCTCTGGTCGTGCAGGGTTTCGGCATGCTGCTGCCCAACGACATTCGCATCTTCAAGGAGCTGATCTCCGCCACTCCCAACGTCGACAAGATCGTCCGGCTGGGCACGCTGAACCTCCGGCTTGCCGCCAGCCAGGGACTGTGCCAGCTCGCCATCGTCTACGTGATGGCGAACCTGCGGTTCTAAAGCGGGATGTTCGGCTTTCGCTCCGCGCGCATGCGCCACGTCGGCGTCGGGGTTCTCATCGTGCTCGCGCTGCCGACCCTGTGGTTCGGCATGCGCACCTATCGCTCATACCTGCTGCTTCGTTCCGCCTACGAGGTAGGCGCGCCGCAGGTCAGCGCCATCCGGGGATGGATGACGCTGCGATATGTGGCGAGCCGGTATCGGCTGCCCGAGAGCCGGCTGATCAGCGAGCTTGGGCTTTTATCGCAGACGGACCCGGACATCGCTCTGAAATCCCTGGCCGAGCGCGAACAACTTTCCGCCTTCGCCTATGTCCAACGCGTGCAGCGGGCGGTCGCTGCGGCAGCGACAGCGACGGATCGCTCGCAGGAGAAATCGGGTTGGCTCGACCGCATCGGCGAGGAGGTCCTGTCCGCGCTGCTGGTCTATGGCTATCCCGTGCTGGCCGCCACGCTGTTCCTGGGCGCCCTCGGCCTGCCCGTTCCCACCGGCCTGTCGGTCACCGTGGTGGGCTCGCTGAGCGCTGTCGGCCACTTGCATTGGCTGTCGGCCTGGGCCGTCGCGGTCGTGGCCTCGCTCCTCGGCGACGGCGCCGCCTATGCGATCGGGCGCGTGGTCGGCAAAGGCTTTCTCGAACGGCGCGGACGCTGGATCGGCTACACGGCGCGGCGCCAGGCCCGCGTCCAGGTCATGTTCGAGCGCTGGGGCGCGTGGACGGTGCTGATCACGCGCACGCTGGCCTCCCATTTGAGCTCGGTGGTCAGCCTGCTGGCGGGGCTGAGCCGCTATCGGCTCACCCCGTTCCTGCTCTATGGCCTGGCCGGGCGCGTCATCTGGACCTTGGCCTATTTGGGGCTCGGCTACGGCATCGGCGGCAGTTTTGAAGCAGCAACCGAGTTCCTGACCAACCTGAGCGCGCTCTTGGTGCTGGCGACGGCGCTTTTGGGCGCAGGACTTGTTGCCTTCAGCCGGCCGTTGTCCGTGCAATAGCAGCCGCGGACGGCGGCGCGAGCGCGGCGCATGCGATTGCCGGGTTTCGCCTCGCTCGATCCGGGCCACGACCGCTACGACCGCCTACCCTGCGCCACCGCCTGTTCCAGCGCGAGCCGGATGTAGCGCTGGTAGGTCACGCCCGCCTCGGCGGCGCGCTTCTTCACGCTGTCGAGCAAGTCCTTGGACAGCCGCATGTTGACCCGCTCGGTCTTTGGCTTGAACTCGAAGCGCACGGGCACCATGCCCGAGAGATCGTAGCGCGTGAGATCAGCGCGCGCGACGAAGTCCTCCGCCGCCCGGTCGCTGCGCAGCTTGGGCAGTTTCCTTTTCATAGTGTCTTACTTCCCTCTTGTGCATGTAGCGGGCGCTGATCGGGCGAAGCAAGGTGGCGCCGCCGCGCTTGCGCAGCGTGAAGACGACAAAGACGTGACGTCCCTGCACGGTCGATCCGATGGCATGGAAGCGTTCTTCCTCCCGCGAATGAGCGGGATCGGGAAAGACGGCGACCGGCCTCAGGAACATCGTCTCGATATCAGCAATCGCAACGCCATGCTTGCGGCATTTGTCGCGGTTGCCGTGGTCCCAGTCGAAGCCGGCAACCTCGAAGTCCATTGGTTCAAAATGTCATTTGTACATACATTTGTCAAGCCGTGGCCGGCGTCGACCTAACCGTCCAGCGGCGCTGCCAGCGCCTCGGCGAGCGCGCGCGGGCTCACCGGCTTGACGAGGTAGTCATTCATGCCCGCCGCGCGCGCGGCGTCCGCCGCCTCGGCGTGGCCGGAAATCCCGATGATGGGGATGGCGCCGCCGAGCGCGCGGATGCGGCGGGTCGCCTCAAGACCGTCCATGTCGGCGAGCGTGACATCCATCAGCACCGCGTCGTAGCCGCCGCGCTTGATCGCCGCGATCGCCGCCGCGCCGCTGCCGGCGAACTCCACATGATGGCCGAGGCCGGTCAAAATCGTGTTCATCACCACGCGGCCATAGGGATTGTCCTCGACATGGAGCACCCGCAGCGCCCGCGTGCCGCGCGCGGACGGGGCGCCGCGCGTGGTCTCATCGACCGTGACCGAGAGGCGAAACGTGCTGCCGCGGCCGCGCCGGCTCGTCACCGTCAGATCGCCGCCCATGGCCTTGGCGAGCCGCTTGACCAGCGCAAGCCCGAGCCCGGCGCCGCCGAACCGGCGCGCGACCGCCGCGCTCGCCTGCCTGAACGGCCGAAACAGCCGCCGCATCTCGGCCGCGGTCAGGCCGATGCCGCTGTCGCGGACGGCAAACACCAGCCGCACGCGCCGCTCGCGCGTGCGTTCGCTCGACACTTGCAGCGCGACCTCGCCCGCCTCGGTGAACTTGACCGCGTTGTCGATCAGATTTTCGAGCGCGGCGCGCAGGCGCACCGCATCGCCGATCACGCGCGCCGGCAGGCCGGGGGCAAGCTCGATGCGGGCCGCAAGCCCGGCCGCCTGCGCGCGCGCCTTAAGCGAGGCGCCGACCGTGTGGGCGAGCGCGCGCGGATCGAACGGCTCGCGCCGCAGCACGAGGTCGCGCGCCTCCTTCCTGACCGCGTCGACCACGAGCGTGGTGAGCGCCTCGAGATGCTCGGCGCTGCTCTTGAGCGAGGCGACCCAGCCCCGCTCGCGCTCGCCGAGCTCGCCGGCGGCCAGGAGCTCGGCCAGCGCGAGGATGCCGGTGAGCGGGGTGCGGATGTCGTGGGCGAGCGCGGCCACCATCAGCTCGAGCGCGCGCGCAGGCGGCGCGCGCCGGCGCGCGCGGCGCGATCGCGTTGACCTGGCGGATACAGTGCGGGCCGTCTTCGCCATGATTCTCAATCCGCTGCCAGCTTTACACGAACCGGGATAACCACAAGACGCCCATGCGTGCCGCTCAGCCGAGCCCGACCATGAGGCGGATGTCCGCAGGGGTTGCACCTTTGGCGCGCAGCACTCGGAGCGCGGTCGCGCCGCCCGATTTCGACAGCTTGCGGCCGTCGGCGTCGAGCACCAGCCGATGGTGGTGATAGAGCGGCGCGGGCAGGCCGAGGAGAGCCTGCAACAGCCGGTGCACGCTCGTCGCCGCCAGCAGGTCCCGCCCGCGCGCCACGTGGGTGACGCCTTGCAGCGCATCGTCCACAACCACCGCGAGGTGATAGCTCGTGGGGGCGTCCTTGCGCGCCAGCACCACGTCGCCCCACGCCGCCGGCGCCGCCGCCACGAGCTGGCAGTCACCGGCAGGCGGCGAGACGGCCTCGCGCCAGACCAGCGGGCCGGCGCGCGCCATCGCCGCCGCGGTGTCGAGCCGCAGCACGTAGGGCTGGCTCGCCATGCGCCGGGCACGCTCGGCTACCGACAGCGCCTTCGCCGTTCCGGGATAGAGCGGCGCGCCGTCGGGATCGCGCGGCCACGGGCCGTCGGCGCTCTCGCGCTCGGCGATGAGGCGCGCAATCTCGGTGCGGCTCTCAAAGCTCGGATAGACCAGCCCCTCGCGCACGAGCCAGTCAAGCGTCGCCCGGTAATCGTCGAGGTGCTGCGACTGCCGGCGCACCGGCTCCTCCCAGGTCAGGCCGAGCCAGGCCAGGTCCTGGTAGATCGCCGTCTCGTATTCGGGCCGGCAGCGCGAAAAATCGATGTCCTCGATGCGCAGGAGCAGCCGCCCGCCCGTGGCGCGCGCGAGATCGAAGTTGACGAGCGCCGACAGCGCGTGGCCGAGATGGAGATAGCCGTTCGGGCTCGGCGCGAAACGGAAAACGGGAGGCGACATCGGGCACCAGGTGGTATGGGTCGGCCGCGGCGACGCGCGGCCGGCCTGTGCATGGTGTGCGGCCCGCGCGCCTCGCGGGGCGGACGAATAGAACGGGGACGGCCGAATGCAAAGGAGGCTTGACGTTGGCGGCGCGGCCGCCCGCTGCGCCGGAGCGCATGCGAGGCGAGCCGGCGCGGTTGGCGTAGGCATGGGCGAGTTCATCCACAGCCAAGCCGATCTTAAAACCGCGCTCGCCCGCCTCATCGCGGCCGATCCGCGGCTTGCGGCC
>DATBWJ010000193.1:0-7754 GCA_036514935.1 Xanthobacteraceae bacterium | reverse complement strand
GCTTGAGTGTTCAGCACGCTCCGGAGCGAACTTCCGAATCAAAGCGACACTAGCAACGCTATAATTCTAGTGTCCCTTTTGAACCCGAAGTTCGCAAACGCCCTAGCCGCTCGGTATTGCGAACTTCGGGTTCGGGACACTAGAGCATGGTCCCTTGATCTTGAAGCGACGCTAGCGCAACCGGCGGCGCGTTCACACCTCGATCGTCGCCGTCACCGGCACGTGGTCGGAAGGCCGTGGCCAGCCGCGCGCCTCGCGCGCAATGCGGATGGCGCGGAAGCGCTCGCCGAGCGCCGGGCTCACCCAGATATGGTCGAGGCGGCGGCCCTTGTCGACCGCCGCCCAGTCCGGCGCGCGATAGCTCCACCAGGTGTAGACCTTGGTCGGCTCCGGCATGAGAGCGCGCGCGACGTCGATCCAGTCACCGGCCGCCTGGAACGCGCACAGCTTCTCGCACTCGATGGGCGTGTGGGAGACGACCTTGAGGAGCTGTCTGTGGCTCCACACGTCGTGTTCGAGCGGCGCCACGTTGAGATCGCCCACGATGATCGCGCGCCCCTTCGCCTGCGCGCGCAGCTCCCAGCACTCGCGCAGCTCGTCGAGGAAGGCGAGCTTGTGGGCGAATTTCGGATTGATCTCGGGGTCGGGCTCGTCGCCGCCCGCCGGGACGTAGAAGTTATGCAGCGTGAGCGGATCGCGCAGCCCGGCACGCTCGCCGAACGTCACCGCGACATGGCGCGCGTCGGTCTTGCCGCAGAACCTGCGCATGTCGATCGACTCGAACGGCCTGCGCGAGAGCACGGCGACGCCGTGATACCCCTTCTGGCCGTTGAGCGCGACGTGGCCGTAGCCGAGCCGCTTGAAGCGCGCCAGCGGGAACTTGTCGTCCGGGCACTTGGTCTCCTGCAGGCACAAGACATCCGGCCGCGCCGCCTTGAGGAATCTTGCCACGAGATCGAGGCGCAGGCGCACCGAGTTGATGTTCCACGTGGTCAGCGTGAGAGCCATGAAAGGGAGGGCGCCGAAACCTGCGGTCTTGCGGCGCCTACTGCGCCCTGTGAATGTTGGGATTGCTGTAATCGATCATGAACAGGCCCGGATCGGGCCGTCTGGTGGCGTCGAGGTTGTAGACGGCGACGGTGGTGTCGTAGCCCTGCGGGTCGGTCACCGTCCATTGCCGGAGCTGGAAATCCTTGGCGCCGAACATCAGCATCAGCCGGTTGGTGCCGACCAACTGATGCTTGTCCTCGATGACCAGCGTCGCGAACACATCGTCCGCCGACACCGAAACGAGGTTGCTGTCGCGCATGAGGTCGATTTGGCTCAGCAGCAGGAAGCGCAGCGGCGTCTGGGAGAGCGGATAGAGGTCCTGGGTGGCGAGCTTGCGGTCGCGCACGACGAGCGAGCGGCCGTCGGCGACCACGTCGATCCGGCTCGGCGGATTGTACTCGAAGCGCACCTTGCCCGGCTTTTGAATGTAGAACTGGCCCTCGCTGCGCGCGCCGTCCGGGCCGATCTGCACAAAATCCCCGACCAGCGTGTGGATGTTGGACAAGTATGCGCTGACGCGCTCGACGAGCGCGCGCTGATTGCCATCGAAGGCGGTGGCGCTGCTCGCAGCGCTCGTCGCGCCGGTGAATGGCGGCGCAAGCTGTTGCAGCAGGCCGGTCGGCGGCCGCGGTGCAGTCTGCGCGCTGTCGCGCTTGGGCGCAGGCGTCGGCACGGGGACCGACTGGGCGGTCGCCGTCGCCATCATTGCGCCAACGGTCAGGACGGCCGCCGCAAGGCTAGCTCGCATGTCGATCTCCGGATTGCGCCCTCGGTGGGATCCTGATCGCGCCATATGGCCATTTCGCGGCTCAATGCAATGCTGCCGAACCGCGCTTGGCGCACCCCCTCAATAGCGTTCGTCGTCTTCCCCGCCAATGAGGATTTCGCGCTTTCCGGCGTGATTGGCCGGGCCGACGACGCCCTCCTCCTCCATTCGCTCCATGATGGAGGCGGCGCGGTTGTATCCGATCTGCAACCGGCGCTGGATGTAGCTCGTGGAGGCCTTGCGGTCACGCAGCACGATCTGGACAGCCTGCTGGTAAAGCTCGGCGGGTTCGCCGCCCTGGCCCATGCCGGTGGTGTCGAACAGCGCGCCGTCCTCTTCTTCCTCCTCATTGGCGGTGACCGCGTCGAGGTAGTGCGGGGCGCCCTGGGCCTTGAGATGGCGCACGACATTCTCGACCTCCTCGTCGGAGACGAACGGCCCATGCACGCGGCTGATGCGGCCGCCGCCGGCCATGTACAGCATGTCGCCCTGGCCGAGCAGTTGCTCGGCGCCCTGCTCGCCGAGAATCGTGCGGCTGTCGATCTTGGAGGTCACCTGGAACGAGATGCGGGTCGGGAAATTGGCCTTGATGGTGCCGGTGATGACGTCGACCGAGGGCCGCTGGGTGGCGAGGATGACGTGGATGCCCGCCGCGCGCGCCATCTGCGCGAGGCGCTGGATCGCGCCTTCGATGTCCTTGCCGGCGACCATCATGAGGTCGGCCATCTCGTCGACGATCACCACCACGTAGGGCAGAACCTCGAGATCGAACTCCTCGGTCTCGTAGATCGCTTCGCCGCTGATCTTGTCGTATCCGGTGTGCACCGTGCGCGAGAGGGTTTCGCCCTTGGCCTTCGCTTCGGCGATCCGCGCGTTGTAGCCGTCGATGCTGCGCACGCCGAGCTTGGCCATTTTCTTGTAGCGGTCCTCCATCTCGCGCACGGCCCATTTGAGCGCGACCACCGCCTTCTTGGGGTCGGTCACGACCGGCGTGAGCAGGTGGGGGATGCCGTCGTAGACGGACAGTTCGAGCATTTTTGGATCGACCATGATCAGCCGGCACTGGTCGGGCCGCAGCCGGTAGACCAGGCTGAGGATCATGGTGTTGATGGCGACCGACTTGCCTGAGCCCGTGGTGCCCGCGATGAGCAGATGCGGCATGCGGGCGAGATCGACGATCACCGGCTCGCCGCCGATGGTCTTGCCGAGGCACAGCGGCAGCTTCGCCGGCGTGCCGGCGTAGTCCTCGCTTGCAAGCAGCTCGCGCAGATAGACCTTCTCGCGCGCCGGGTTGGGCAGTTCGATGCCGATGGCGTTGCGGCCGGGCACGACGGCAACGCGCGCCGACACCGCGCTCATCGAGCGCGCGATGTCGTCGGCCAGCCCGATGACGCGCGAGGATTTGATGCCGGGCGCCGGCTCGAGCTCGTGGAGCGTCACCACTGGTCCAGGGTGCGCGTTGATGATCTCGCCGCGCACGCCGAAATCCGCCAGCACGCTTTCGAGCGCCGTGGCGTTCTCCTGGATCGCCTCCTTGCTCATGGTGAAGCGCTCGCTCGACCGCGGCGTCGACAACAGGTTGAGGGCAGGCATCGCGTAGCCGTCGCTCGCGCGGCGCCCGGCACGCGGCGCAGGCCGGCTCGCGCGCTTGGGCTTGACGGGCTCCTCGGCGACATCGTCCTCCTGGTCGGGTGATGCGCTGTGCGGTGCAAAGCGCGGCTCGACACGGCGCGCTTGGCGCCCGGATGCCGGCGCCCGCGCGAGACGACGCGCGCGGATCAACCGCCCGGCACGCGCCCGCAGGCTCAGGAACGCATGCACGAGCCAGCCGATGGAGATCGCGGCGCGCTCCTTCTCGCCCTCGGCGCGACTCTTGGCTTCCTGGCGGGCCTCCCCGTGCAGCCCGAAGCCGCAGGCCAGCGCGATCGCCGCCAGCGCGCTGCAGCCGAACATGAGCGCAATGCCCAGCCGCGACACCGCCGACAACGGCCCGAGCGCCAGCGCCGGCGCTCGCAACAGGGCGTCACCGATCACGCCCCCGAGCCCCGTCGGCAGCGGCCAGGCGGCGCTTCGCGGCAGACATGCCGCAAATCCGGCGGCCAGCACCACCGCGCACAGCCACAGGCCGACCCGCAGCCCCTCGCGGTCGAGCGCGCGGTGGGACAACAGCCGCCAGCCCCACGCCGCGATCGGCGCGATCAGCGCGATCGAGGCGAGCCCCATGATCTGCATCATCAGGTCGGCCGCGATCGCGCCGGGCGCACCCAGCAGATTGCGCACCGGCGCGCTGGTGGCGTGGCTCAGGCTGGGGTCCTGCACCGACCAGCTCAACAGCGCGGCTGCCGCCAGCGCGGCGAGCGCGACCAGGGCGAGGCCGCCCGCCTCGCGCAGGCGTCGGCGCACGGCCTCGGCGATGTCGAACGGCAGCGACGGAAGCTCGAAGCCGCGGTGGAACGTGGGCATGATCATCACCGCAGCACCTCGACGATGCGGTGCAGGGCCTCGGCGGTGACGTCCTGGTCCTGCACCATGGCAACGCGGATGTAATCGGCGCCCGGGTTGCCGCCATCGGGCTCACCATGGGCGAGGTAGCCGCCGGGCAGGATGCGCACGCCGGCCTCCCGCCACAGCTTGAGCGCCACCTGCTCGCTGCCGCCATAGTCCGCCACGCACAGCCACAGAAAGAAGCCGCCGGCCGGCCGCTCATAGCCGTAGCGGTTGCCGATGATCTGGTCGGCGAGATCGAATTTCAGGCGGTAGAGCCGGCGGTTTTCCTCGACATGGGCTTCGTCCTCGTAGGCGCTCGCCGCCACCTCCTGGGCGGGCCCCGGAACCTGCGGCGCCACCACGTTGCGAAAGTCGAGGAATTTTCTGAGGAAGCGCGGATCGCCGGCGGCCAGTCCGACCCGCAGGCCGGGCAGGTTCGATCGCTTCGACAGCGAATTGAACGCAACCACGTTGGCGAAGTCGGCGCCGGCGGCTTCCAGCACGCCGGCAGGCTGCTGGCGCGTGTAGATTTCCGAGTAGCACTCGTCGGAGAAAATCAGGAAGTTATGGCGGCGCGCGAAGCCGACCAGCCGCGCGAGATAGGCGCGATCGGCGACGGCGCCCTGCGGGTTGGTAGGCGAGCCGAAATAGATCGCGACCGTGCGGGCGAGCAACGCCTCGCTCAGCGTGTCGAGGTCGGGCAGAAAGCCGGTCTGCCTGGTGGCCGGCAAGAATGCCGGCTCGCAGCCGGCGGTGACGGCGCCGGCGAGATAGGCCGCGTAAAATGGGTTGGGCACCAGGATGGCGGGGCGCTCCTTGTTGACCATCTCCTTGGCGGTGAGCGCGGCGAGAAAAAGCCCCTCGCGCGTGCCGTTAAGCACCAGAACTTCGTGCTCCGGGTCGACCCGGCGGGGAAGGCCGAAGCGGCGCTCAAGCCAGGCGGCGGCGGAGCGCCGGAAGCGCTCGCTGCCCTTGGTGTGCGGATAGCGGCCGAAGCCCCTCAGGTTCGCCGCCATCACCGGGCCGACGAAGGGCGGAATCGGGTGCTGCGGCTCGCCGACGGTGAGATTGATCGGCGAGCGGCCCGGCTCGATGCCCGCCAGAAGCTCCGACAGCCGCACGAATGGCGAGCGCGTCTGCACGATTTGGCCGCTCGAGCGAGAAGGCGGTTCCGCACTCGTCATGAACATCTGCAACAGCGGCAGCGCTGGCCGCGATCGTCCTGCCCCACCATAACGGCCGCGAGGTAAAGGCGCGATTAACCATCGCGATAGCGCGCCGGGGCTGGGGCGGTCTACCGGAAATCCGCGCCGATGCAATCGCCGCGCCCCGCCGCGGGGCGCAAAAAAGACGGGAGGCCCCGATCGAAATCAGGGCCTCCCAACGGAGGGGCGGTGCCGGGTGTCCGCCCCGACCGTGTTCGCTTGATCGCGCTACTGCACCGCCTCGCCGTGCAGCGCGAGGTCGAGGCCTTCGCGCTCCACCTCTTCGCTCACGCGCAGGCCGATGAAGATGTCGACGATCTTCAGGATGATCAGCGAGACGACGGCGCCGTAGACGAACACGGTGACGATGCCGATGCACTGATTGATGAACTGGCCGGGATTGCCTTCCAGGAGGCCGGCCGTTCCACCGTACTGCTCGACCGCGAATATGCCGGTGAGCAGCGCGCCGACGATGCCGCCGACCGCGTGCACGCCGAAGGCATCAAGCGCATCGTCGTAGCCGAGCATGCGCTTGAGGGCGGTGCAGCCCCAGTAGCAGATGATGCCGGCGGCCACCCCGATCACCAGCGAACCGACCGGACCGACGAAGCCGGAGGCCGGGGTGATGGCAACGAGGCCTGCAATGGCACCGGTGCAGATGCCGACCACGGTCGGCTTGCCGCGCATCAGCCATTCCACGATCATCCAGGTGAATGCGGCCGCGGCGGTGGCGAACTGGGTCACCGCCATCGCCATGCCCGCCTGCATGCCGGCGGTCACGGCCGAACCGGCGTTGAAGCCGAACCAGCCGACCCACAGCATCGCGGCGCCGACGAACGTGAGCACCATGTTGTGGGGAGGGCCGATGTCCTTGCGCCTGCCGAGCATCAGTGCGCACATCAGGCCGGCGGTGCCCGAATTGATGTGCACGACGGTGCCGCCGGCAAAGTCAAGCACCTTGACCAACGGGTTTGGATTGACGGCCGAGAAGATGCCGTCAGGGCCCCACACCCAATGCGCGACCGGCGCATAGACGAAGATCGCCCACAGGCCGATGAACCACAGCATGGCCGAGAACTTCATGCGCTCGGCGAACGCGCCGGCGATCAGCGCCGGCGTGATGATGGCGAAGGTGAGCTGGAAGCAGATGTAGACGGTCTCGGGGATCGTGGCCGCCAGCGGGTTGGGGTTGCCGATGCCTTTCGAAATATCGCTCAGGATTCCCTGCAGGAACGCCCGATCGAGCCCTCCGATGAAGGGGGATCCCGCGCGGAACGCCAGGCTGTAGGTGAAGATCACCCACAGAATGGTGACGAGACACGCGATGGCGAAGCTCGTCATGATGGTGTCGCCGACGTTCTTCTTGCGCACCATGCCGCCGTAGAACAGGCCGAGCCCCGGGATCGTCATCATCAGCACGAGTGCGACCGAGGTCAGCATCCACGCGGTGTCGCCGGAATTGGGCGTGCACTTCTCCTGCACCTTGGCGTCGCATGCCGGCGGCGGGGCTTCCGCGGGCGCTGCCGCGGGTGCTGATGCGGCCGCAGGCGCTGGCGCCTGGGCGAGCGAAGTGTCGAGCGCCGGCAAGCTCAGGACGAGGCCGACGAGCAGTCCGAAGGCGAGAGCCATGAGTCCCGCCCGAGAGCGTTTTTTGTTGAGCGACATGTTCAACTCCTGTCGGTGGCTTGTGGGTCGGGATTCACAGCGCAGCGGCATCGGTTTCCCCGGTGCGGATGCGCACGGCGTGGTCGATGCCGAAAACGAAAATTTTTCCGTCGCCGATCTGCCCGGTCTTGGCGGCGCTGGTGATGGCTTCGACCACCCTGTCCACCTGGTCGGAAGCCACCGCGACCTCGATCTTGACCTTGGGCAGAAAGTTCACCGCGTACTCGGTGCCGCGATAGATCTCGGTGTGGCCCTTTTGGCGTCCGTAGCCCTTGACTTCGGTGACCGTCAGCCCCGCTACGCCGATGGCGGTCAGGGCGTCGCGGACCTCGTCAAGCTTGAATGGCTTGATGATGGCCATGACGATTTTCATGGGTTCACGTCCCCCGCTTGGGCCCGTTCTGGCGCATGACAGCTCGGGCATTCCCAATGGCGTTCGGCCTGCAGGAACCGATCGCACAGACCCCGCCGCGATCGGGGAATCAAACCCTGTGCCAGTTCGTCGGTTTGCGCTAAGCGGTTGTGAAGGTGGGAGGAATCACGGCCGGCGAAGAGCGGGGCGGGAAGCTGCCAGTACCGCC
>DATBWJ010000192.1:0-3210 GCA_036514935.1 Xanthobacteraceae bacterium | reverse complement strand
GATCCTCATCGCCGGCGGCGGGGCGGTTGCCGCCGCTGCCTTCGCTGAAGTGCGGGCGCTGGCGGAAAGCCTCGCCATTCCCGTGCTCACCAGCCTCGCCGGCCGCGGCGCCATCCCCGACGACCATCCGCTGTCGGTCGGCGGGCTCGGTGCCCATCGCAATCCCTTGTCGAAGCGGCTGCTCGGGGAGGCCGACGTTGCGCTCGGCGTCGGCACCCGCTTCGAGGAGATGGAGACCAACTGGCGGCCGGGCTTCGTGCCGGCGCTGGACGCCCGCTACATCCAGATCGATATCAATGCCGCCGAGATCGGCCGCAGCGTTCCCGCCGCCATCGGCATCGTCGGCGATGCGCGCGCCGCGCTCGCCGACATCCTCGGTGCCGTCGAGCGCGCCGGCAAGGCGCTGCCGGCCGGCGCCTTCCAGGATCATCCGCGCGTAAAAGCCTGCGCGGCCGAGCGCGCGGCGATCGCCGCCGACATCGAGGCGGCCGCTGCGGCCACGTCGAGCCCCATTCATCCGCTGCGGGTGATGCGGGCGGTCCGCAAGGTGTTTCCGCGCGAAGCGACCGTGGCCATCGACGTCGGCTGCCTCGCCCAGCACATGGCGGGCTCGGCGGCGGTGTTTCCGGTGTACGAGCCGCGCGCGCTGATCGTGCCGTCGAGCTTCTACGGCATGGGATTTGCCGCCTCCGCGCTGCCCGTCGCACGCATCGCGCGGCCCGACCAGCCGGCGGTCGGCTTCGTCGGCGACGGCTCGTTCCAGATGATCCTGCACGTGCTGCCGGTCGCCGCCGAGTACGAGCTGGCGGTCACCTGGTGCGTGCTTAACGATTACGCGCTCGGCTCGATCCGCGACTTCCAGGAATACGCGCTCGGCAACCGCGTGCTCGACACCGACTTCAAGGTGCAGCCCGATTTCGCGCGCGTGGCGCAGGCCTGCGGCTGCTACGGCGAGCGCGTGCGCGAGCCCGGCGCGGTGGAGGCGGCGCTGGCGCGCGCCCTCGCAGAGAACCGCAAGGGCGTCCCGGCCGTGCTCGATTTCATCGTCGCCCGCGAACGCATGCAGCAGACCTACGAGCACTACCCGTTCTACGGCAAGGCATGAGCGCTTCAGACTCGCCACTGACAGCACCGGACGCATCGCCCGCCTTCGACGGGCCGCGCGGCGCCATCATCCAGGTCGCCTATACGACAGCGGACATCGCGCGCGCGATGCAGGCCTATGGCGAGGCTCTGCGGCTTGCGCCCTGGTTCGTGCGCGGGCCATTTCAGCCGGCCAAGGCGCTCTATCGCGGGCGGCCCACCGCGCTGAGCGTGACGCTGGCGATCGCGTTCTCGGGCTCGCTCTGGGTCGAACTGATCGAGCAGCACGACGACGGTCCCTCGGTCTTTCGCGACATCGCCGACCGGCGCGGCCACGGATTTCATCATTGGGGGGTCGCGACCGACCGCTTCGAGGCGGAGGCCGCGCGCTATGCACAGCGCGGCTACGAACTGGCGTTCTACGACGTACTCCCGGTCGGCAGCCGCATCGCCTATTTCGATACGACGCGCGACCTGCCCGGCATGGTCGAGCTCATCGAGATGAATGAGGCGCAGGAGCGCCGCTATGCCCGCCTGCGGGCTGAGGCGCTGGCATGGGAGGGCGGCGATCCGGTCCGCCGGATGCCGTGAGAATCCCCGTCACCGCGACGATCAGCCTTGCGGAGGCCGAACTCTCCGAATCCTTCGTGCGCGCCTCCGGCCCCGGCGGGCAGAACGTCAACAAGCTGGCGAGCGCGGTGCAGCTTCGCTTCGACGTGCGCGGCTCGCCCTCGCTGCCCGCGGACGTGCGCGCCCGCCTTGAGCGCCTGGCCGGCCGGCGGCTCAGCCGCGCCGGCGTGCTGGTGATCATCGCGCAGCGCCACCGCACCCAGGAGCGCAACCGCGCCGACGCGCGCGCGCGGCTGATCGCGCTCATCCGGCGGGCGGCGCAGCCGCCAAAGCCGCGCCGGCCGACCAAGCCGACCAAGGCCGCGCGCGAGCGACGGCTTGAAGGCAAGAAGCGAATGGCGCGCATCAAGCGCCTGCGGCGGGCGACGCCGGCAGTTGAATAACGATGATGGACCGGCTTGTGGGCTCGCGCGGGCAGGCCTGGCCCGGTAACATCGCCGCGAGTCGATTGCCCGCGTGAACCCTCACTCTCCGGCCTGCGGGGAGGCGAAGGAGCGTCGATGCCCGTTCGCCTGCTGGCGCCCGCCCTGATCAACCGCATCGCCGCTGGCGAGGTGGTCGAACGGCCGGCGAGCGTGGTCAAGGAACTGGTCGAGAACGCGCTTGATGCCGGCGCGCGCCGCATCGAGGTCCTTACCGAGGGCGGCGGGCGGCGGCTGATCAGCGTAGCCGACGACGGCGAGGGCATGACGCGCGCGGACCTCGCGCTCGCGGTCGAGCGCCACGCCACCTCCAAGCTGGCCGACGATGATCTGCTCGCGATCCGCACGCTCGGTTTCCGCGGCGAGGCGCTGCCCTCGATCGGGGCGGCCGGGCAGCTCACCATCACCACCCGCCACGCCCGCGAGCCGCATGCCTGGACGATCACGGTCGAGGGCGGGGCGAAATCCGATCCCAGGCCGGCCCCGCTCGCGGCGGGCACCCGCGTCGAGCTGCGCGATCTGTTCTCTGCCACGCCGGCGCGGCTGAAGTTCCTGAAGTCGGACCGCACCGAGGCCGAGGCGATTCGCGAGTGCGTGCGGCGCCTGGCCATGAGCCGGCCCGATGTCGCCTTCGCGCTTGCCGGCGAGGCGCGCGCCCCGCTTGCCTGGCCGGCGGCGCTGCCGGGTGCGCCGGGCAGGCTGGCGCGGCTCGGCGACATCCTCGGCGCCGACTTCCGCGCCAACGCCGTCGCCATCCAGGGCGGGCGCGACGGCCTCGAAATTTCGGGCTACGCCGCGCTGCCCACGCTCACGCGCGCCAACGCGCTCGGGCAATATCTGTTCGTCAACGGGCGGCCGGTGCGCGACCGCCTGCTCCTCGGCGCGGTGCGCGCGGCCTACGCCGACTACCTGCCGCGCGACCGCCATCCGCTGCTCGCGCTGTTCGTCACCCTCGATCCGCGCGAGGTCGACGTCAACGTGCATCCGGCCAAGGCGGAGGTGCGCTTCCGCGATCCGGGCCTGGTGCGCGCTCTGCTGATCACCGCCTTGCGCGAGGCGCTCGCCCGCGACGGCC
>DATBWJ010000191.1:0-3061 GCA_036514935.1 Xanthobacteraceae bacterium | reverse complement strand
GGGTCCTGCCGCAGCAGGATCACGTCGAAGATCGACAGATCGGCGCGCTGCGGCTCGCCGAGCGTAAAATGATCGCCTTCGATGTCGCGCACCTTGAGCGGCCGCGCGGTGGCAAACACGACGCCGTCGCGCAGCGCCATGCGGTCGGGCGTGTAGTAGAAGAGCGCATGCCCGCGCTGCTGCGCCTCCAACAGCAAGGCGAATGTCGAATCGCCGCGGATGTTGATCCGCTCGATCGGGTCCATCTGAACGGCGACCTTGAGAGCCATTGCTATCCCGGCCCATCCCCTGGTTGGGAGTGATGTAGCATCCGCGCCACTCAAAATCCCGCCTCGAACGCCGCCGGGATATGCCGCGGGATCCGGCCGGGCACCACCAATACGACGTCGAAGCGGATGTCGCTTACGACATCCTCGGGATGGGCGGCCAGCCAATAGCGCGCGGCGGCCACGATCCGGCGGCGCTGGCGGGCGGTGATCGCTTCCGCCGCCTCATCGAAGCTCGCGCGCACCTTGACCTCGGCGAACACAAGCATCTTGCGCCGGCGCGCGACGATATCGACCTCCCCGACCGGAGTCTTGAAGCGGCGCGCGGCGATGCGAAAACCCTTCGCCAGCAGATAGGCCGCCGCGCGGCTTTCCGCCGACAGCCCATGGCGGAACGCCGCCACCCGCTGCGGATTCGGGCTGGCGGCGGGGACGGTTCTGCGGCGGGACGGCTCAGTCATGATCCTTCAGCGCCAGCGCGCGTTGATAGAGGTTGCGGCGCGGTTGCCCCGTCGCCTCCGCCAATGTCGCAACCGCGTCCTTGAGCGAGGCGGTGCGCAGCGCATCCCGCAGCACGGCGTCGATGTCGTCGCCGCCGAGCTCGCGGGCCTCCTCCTCTGGCGGCGCAATGACGATGACGAACTCCCCGCGCTTCTCGCCGCCGCTCGCGTAGTGATCGGCGAGCGCGCCAAGATCAGCCCGCCGCGTCTCCTCGTAAAGCTTGGTCAGCTCGCGGCAGACCGCGGCCTCCCGCGCCCCCAGGCCGGCCGCCAGGTCGGCGAGCGCTGCGGCGAGCCGCGGCCCGCTCTCGAACACGACGAGCGTTGCTGGGATGCGCGCGATCTGGGCGATCCGGCTGCGCCGGGCGGCCGCCTTGGCCGGCAAGAAACCCTCGAAGAAGAACCGGTCGGTCGGAAGACCGGCGACCAGCACGGCCGCCAGCACGGACGATGCCCCGGGCACCACCGTGACCCGGTGACCAGCGGCCTGCGCCGCGCGAACGAGCTTGTAGCCGGGGTCGGAAATGAGCGGGGTTCCGGCATCGGAGACGAGCGCCACCGCCTGTCCGGCCGACAGCCGGGCGAGGATTTTGGGGCGCGCGATGGCGGCGTTGTGCTCGTGGTAGGGGGTGAGCGTCGTGCGGATGACATAATGATCCAGAAGCCGACGGGTGACGCGCGTGTCCTCGCAGGCGACGACGTCCGCGGCGGCCAGGGTCGCGAGCGCGCGCAGCGTCACGTCGGCCAGGTTGCCGATCGGAGTCGCGACCAAGTAAAGGCCGGGCGCTAGCGGCGCCGCCGCCACCGTGCCGCCGGCGACCGCGAAGGTCGCGGGGGTCTTCTCGTCGTGTCTGCCGGCGCCCTTGGCCATGGCCCCACTTTACCTCGACTGCCGATATTCGTCATGGCGGCAGGCAAGTCCGCCATGCTAATCAGTTAGTTAATCATTCGCGACAATATGCTGGATTGCAGTTTTGGGGTGATTTGGGGGCCCGCTTGCCCAGCGCTGCGTTTGACCGATTGCGGAGGATACCGGCCATGTTCGGAGCACCCCGGGCCGCCGGCAGGCGCATCAGGCCGCAAGCATGGCTCGCGCTCATCGTGGCGGCGGCCGTCTCGGCATGTACCGGATTTTCGCCCGGCGATTTCTTCAGCGGGGCGCCCCAGCCGAGCCAGGCCCCATCGGCGATTGGCACCGGTCGCGTCAAGGTGGCGATCGTGCTGCCGCTGTCGGCCGGCGGCAATGCCGGGGCGGTCGGCCAGTCGATGCGCAACGCCGCCGAGATGGCGGTCGTCGAGTTCAACAACCCGGACATTCAACTGCTTGTCAAGGACGACGCCGGCAACGCGCAGACCGCGCAACAGGTCGCCCAGCAGGCACTCGACGAGGGCGCCGAGATCATCCTGGGGCCGGTATTCGCGCAATCGGTCCAGACGGTGGGTCAGGTGGCGCGAGCCCGCAACATGTCCGTCATCGCGTTCTCGACCGACTCCAACGTCGCCGCGCGCGGAACCTACTTGCTCAGCTTTCTGCCGGAGTCCGACGTCAGCCGCATCGTCGACTACGCGGTGTCCCAGGGCAAGCGCTCGTTCGTCGCGCTGGTGCCGGACAATGCCTATGGCAGCGTGGTCGAAGCCGCGTTCCGGCAGGCGGTCACCCGCCGGGGCGCGCGCATCGTCGCGCTCGAGCGCTATGCGCCGGATCGCACGCGATTGCAGGAGGCGGTCCGCAATGTCGCACAAGCGGCGGGCGGCGCCGATGCGCTGTTCGCGCCAGGCGAAGGCGATGCTGTTCCGGCAGTGGTTCAGGCGCTCGCCGCGAGCGGCGTCGATCTGCGCAGGCTCCAGCTTCTCGGCACCGGACTGTGGGAGGACTCACGCGTCTTCGCCGAGCCGTCGCTGCAGGGGGGCTGGTATGTCGGAGCCGACCCGACCTCGCCCAACAATTTTGGTGCGTTCGCCGGGCGCTATCGCGCGCGTTATGGCCAGGAGCCGGCGCGAACGGCCTCGCTGTCCTATGACGCCGTTGCGCTGGTGGCTGCCCTGGTGAGGACGCAGGGCCCGCGCCGATTCTCCGCCGATGTGCTGACCAATCCCTCGGGCTTTGCCGGCATCGACGGAGTGTTTCGCTTCCGGCCCGATGGAACCAATCAGCGCGGCTTGGCCGTGCTGCGCGTGACGCCGGCGGGCGGGCAGGTCGTGTCGCCCGCCCCGCGCGCCTTTGGCGGGTCCGGCACGTAGAGCGCATTCAGCAAAAGTGGAAACCGGTTTTGCGTCCGAATGCGCTCCAAAATC
>DATBWJ010000190.1:0-7650 GCA_036514935.1 Xanthobacteraceae bacterium | reverse complement strand
GCGGGGGGCCAGTGGCCCGCCGGCCTGATGGCGGTGACGCGACGCATCCGATCAAATTTTCACACCGTGATTCCCAGCGCGGGATGGAACCGTCGCCTAAACAGGAAATACCGCCGCGCCATCGGCGTCACTTCGGAGCCGTTCCGCGAGCCGCCAGCGGCGTTCATTTTGGCAGGAAATGCGGATCAAGCACTTCGCGCATCGTGAAAGGGCACGATTGTGGAACCGATTTGACGGATTTTCGCATCTGATCTCCGGCCCGCAGTCGCGCTCGACGGTATTGATCTTCGAGCAACTGTTCCGCGTATCCGCGCAAGCTCGGGCTATCTGCCAGTTCCTCCCGCAGTCGGTCGCGATGCTCGCGGATCGAGGACTCCCACCCGCCTTTGCGGCGGTCAGGCTGATAGGTCCACTTGATGAGATGCGGCAGTAGAACACCAAGGTTGCTGCGAACCGCCCGTTTCTGAGCACGGCCCAAGTCTGCTACCTCGTCTGCCAAATGAGCGAGATCGAGCGCAGCAATTTCCTTGCGCTCCAGAGCGGAGACCTGCGCCTGCACCCAAGCGTAATAGTCGGCATCGTACAGGCACCTGTCGGCAGGCTTCTTTGGCGCCGTCGCAGCTGCAATGGTCTCTCTTCGGCCCATATTTAATACTTTAGAACAAAAAATACCGCTGCGCCATCGGCAGCACCTCGGCCGGCGCGCAGGTCAGAAGCTCGCCGTCGGCGGTGACTTCGTAGGTCTCCGGATCGACCTCGATGGTCGGGGTGGCGTCGTTGTGGATCATGCTCTTCTTTGAAATTTTGCGCGTGCCGGCGACCGCGACGAGTTGCTTCTGGATGCCGAGCTTGCGGCCGAGGCCGGCGCGCACCGCCGCCTTCGAGGCGAACACCACCGAGGCCGCCGTGAGCGCGCGGCCGAAGGCGGCGAACATCGGCCGGTAGTGCACCGGCTGCGGGGTCGGGATCGAGGCGTTGGGATCGCCCATGGGCGCGGCGACGATCGAGCCGCCCTTGATGACCAAGTCGGGCTTGACCCCGAAGAACGCCGGCGACCACAGCACGAGATCGGCGAGCTTGCCTCTCTCAACCGAGCCGACGATGTTCGACACGCCGTGGGTGATCGCCGGGTTGATCGTGTACTTGGCGATGTAGCGTTTCGCCCGCACGTTGTCGTTGTCGCCCTTCTCCTGCTTGAGCCGTCCGCGCTGCCGCTTCATCTTGTCCGCCGTCTGCCAGGTGCGGATGATGACTTCGCCCACCCGCCCCATCGCCTGGCTGTCCGACGACATCATCGAAAGCGCGCCGATGTCGTGCAGGATATCCTCTGCCGCGATCGTCTCCTTGCGGATGCGGCTCTCGGCGAACGCCAGGTCCTCGGCGATCGCCGGGTCGAGATGGTGGCACACCATCAGCATGTCGAGATGCTCGTCGATGGTGTTCCTGGTGTAGGGCCGCGTCGGGTTGGTGGAGGAGGGCAGCACGTTGCGCAGGCTCGCGATCTTGATGATGTCGGGGGCATGGCCACCGCCGGCTCCCTCGGTGTGGAAGGCGTGGATGGTGCGCCCCTTGAACGCCTTGATCGTGTCCTCGACGAAGCCGGATTCGTTGAGCGTGTCGGTGTGGATCATCACCTGCACGTCGTAGTCGTCGGCGACGCCGAGGCAGCAGTCGATGGCGGCCGGGGTCGTGCCCCAGTCCTCGTGCAGCTTGAGCGCACAGGCGCCGGCCTTGATCATTTCCTCGAGCGCCGCCGGGCGCGAGGCGTTGCCCTTGCCGGCGAAGCCGAGGTTGACCGGGAACGCGTCGGCGGCCTGGATCATGCGCGCGATATGCCAGGGGCCGGGCGTGCAGGTGGTGGCGTTGGTGCCGGCGGCGGGTCCGGTGCCGCCGCCGAGCATCGAGGTGATGCCGCTCATCAGCGCGTCCTCGACCTGCTGCGGGCAGATGAAGTGGATGTGGGCATCGAAGCCGCCGGCGGTGAGGATCTTGCCTTCGCCGGCGATCACCTCGGTGCCGGGGCCGATGACGATGGTGACGCCGGACTGGATGTCGGGATTGCCGGCTTTGCCGATGGCGTGAACCTTGCCGTCCTTGAGGCCGACATCGGCCTTCACGATGCCCCAGTGGTCGAGGATCAGCGCGTTGGTGATGACGGTGTCGACCGCGCCCTGGCGGCTGGTGAGCTGGCTCTGGCCCATGCCGTCGCGGATCACCTTGCCGCCGCCGAACTTCACCTCCTCGCCATAGCTGGTGAAATCCCTCTCCACCTCGATGATGAGGTCGGTGTCGGCGAGCCGCACGCGGTCGCCTTTGGTGGGCCCGAACATGTCGGCATAGGCGGAGCGGGATATCTTGGAGGACATGGTCGTCATCTCCTCTCATCAGAAATGTTGCGATAGCCGACCGATCGGCCTGTTTTCTTGTCGAATGTGAGCGTGCAGGAGCAGCCAGACTGCATGTTCATGCGACCAATGAGACAATCGGCAAAACCGATGTTGGCAGCTTCATAGACCTCACGCGCCCCACGGACCGCTTCCGCGTCGCCGACGGCAATGTTGACGGAATAAAGCAAGCGATCCACCACCTCGCAGACGACATGGCGACCGAGTTTGAGCTTCTGTTCAAGAATCCAGGTCGTTTCGGCGATGACGATGGGGTTCACGAAAAACTCGGAATCGGCGGAACGAATGATTTCGGAAACCAGCTCCATTTCACTCTTGTTCGATCCGATGTCTCCTTCGTCGGGCGCGATAAGCCATCGCAACAATACGTTTGTGTCCAAACCGATCATCGCCGCGATCGCCGCTTCTTGTCCGATCGCGCTGGCAATGCTCGCGACCTTGCTTCGTCGATCCAGGCTTCGATGTTCGCTCCCTCGGGACCCGTGACCCTGCCCTTCAACAGGCCGCGCATGTCGGCCAACGTCCCGGATCGCCCCCGCACGACGATCCTTCCGTCGGGCTGCTCGATGAAGACAACATGGTCTCCCGGACCGACCTTGAGGCGAGCGCGCAGCTTCGACGGCAGCGTGATCTGCCCCTTGGACGTGATCTTTGCTTCAGCGGCGGACATGGTAAGCTCCTGACGTAATTCCCTTACAATATCACAAAGGTAAGGAATACTACAACTTTCCCATCACATCGCCGCGAAATCCATAGACCGTGCGCTTGCCGGCGAGCGCGACCAGCGTGACCTCGCGGGTCTGGCCGGGCTCGAAGCGCACCGCCGTGCCCGCGGGAATGTCAAGCCGCATGCCGCGCGCCTTGGCGCGCTCGAAGCGCAGCGCCGGGTTGGCCTCGAAGAAATGGTAGTGCGAGCCGACCTGGATCGGGCGGTCGCCGGTGTTGGACACCGTCAGCCTCACCGTCCTGCGGCCCTTGTTGAGCTCGATCTCGCCGTCCTGGATGAACATTTCGCCGGGGATCATGCAGTGTACTCCGAGTGACCCTCCCCGTGAGGGAGAGGCCAGGAATCATCGTATCGGTTCATGCACGGTCACGAGCTTCGTTCCGTCGGGAAAGGTTGCCTCGACCTGGATCTGGTGGATCATTTCGGCAATCCCGTCCATAACCTGGGCGCGGGTGAGGACGTGCGCGCCCGCCTCCATCAGCTCGGCGACGCTCGCGCCGTCGCGCGCGCCTTCCAGGATGAAATCGCTAATCAGCGCGACCGCCTCGGGATGATTGAGTTTGACGCCGCGCTCGAGCCGGCGGCGCGCCACCATCGCCGCCATTGCGATCATCAGCTTGTCCTTTTCGCGCGGGGTGAGATTCATGACGCCCCTCAGTTCAGCCACAGGCGCGGCAGCGCTACGCCGGCCGCCGCCAACAACGTCTTGAGGTCGCGCCGCAGCGCCTGCCCGTCGCGCGCGAGGAGGCGGGCGAGCGCAAGCCCATTCCAGGCGGAGACGCCCACCTCGCCGACGAAATCGCGGCTGCGCAGCGCAACGACGCGCCTCTCGTCCGCCGGCGCCAGCAGCACCGTGGCGATGGCGCAAGCGCCGCCGGCGACGGCCGGCTCGGCGAGACGGGTCGCGATCGCGCCGTTAAGATGCACGGCGTCGGCGAAGATGAGCCGGCCGCCGCGGCGCACCCGCCAGCGGTCGGCCAGACGCCCGCTGCGCACCTGCTCGCCCATGGCAGTGCGCCCGAATACGATGGCCTCGGCGAGCACCACCGAAGTTTCCGGCGCCAGCGCGACATCCATCGTCCGCCGGAGGTCGGCGCCGTCGAATAGAATGGTCTCCTGCGGAATCCAGTGGAGCGTGCCGCCCGCTTCCACGGTCAGCACCGTGCGCACGTTCGCCGCCGTCCCCAGCGAACGATAGACCTTCTCGGCGGCGGCGGTGGCGGCGGTGAGCCGCGCGCCGGCGCCCACCGTCAGGTTGAATTCCAGGCGGTCGCCGCCGGCAATCCCGCCCGCGGTGTTGAGCATCACCGCTTCGAGGGTGTCCCCGTCGTGATTTGGGAACCGCACGCGCAGCGAGCCCGCTTCGGCGAGGCGCGTGCAGCGCGTGCGGCCGTCAGCACTCGCCACCGCGAGCATGATCTGGCCGACCGCACGGTTTGCCGCAAATGTGCTGTGTTGGTCGCTCGCCATCGCCGCAGCGCCCAGCGCGTTCGCTCTCCTGCGAAGCGCGCTCTCGCTCGGGCTCGGCGTGTCAGCGCGCAGGCCAGCCAGGCCCGACTTGCGTCGAGGAAGGGCCGGCGAGGGGACTATTCCAGGAATATCAACCAATGTGACCCCCCGAACTCGCGGCGCTGGCCGACCTCCCCTGGTCGGGGGAGAAACAAGCGCTAGAGCGCCATCGCGCGCTTGAGCGCCGCCTCGTCGAGATCGGCACGATCGCACGAATACACGATGGCGCCGCGCTCCATCACGGCGAAATGGTCGCCGAGTTCGCGCGCAAAGTCGAGATACTGCTCGACCAGCACGATCGCCATGCGGCCGAGCCCGCGCAGGTAGCCGATGGCGCGGGCGATGTCCTTGATGATCGAGGGCTGGATGCCCTCGGTCGGCTCGTCGAGCAGGAGAAGACGCGGCCGCATCACCAGCGCGCGGCCGATGGCGAGCTGCTGCTGTTGACCGCCGGAAAGGTCGCCGCCGCGCCGGCGCAGCATGTCGCCGAGCACCGGAAACAGCGAGAATACGTCGTCGGGAATGAAGCGCTCCACGCGCGGCAGCGGCGCGTAGCCGGTCTCCAGGTTCTCCTGCACCGTCAACAGCGGAAAGATCTCGCGCCCCTGCGGAACGTATCCGATGCCGCGCCGCGCGCGCTCGACCGGCCTGAGCGCGGTGATATCTTCGCCCTCCCACACGATGGTGCCGGCGCTCACCGGGTGCTGGCCGATGAGCGCGCGCAACAGGCTGGTCTTGCCGACCCCGTTGCGCCCGAGCACGCAGGTGACCTTGCCGGGCTCGGCGCTGAGCGAGACCGCGCGCAAGGCTTGCGCGGCGCCGTAATGCAAGTCGATGGTGTTGACGTCGAGCATGATTCGTCTCGGTTGTGACTAGCGAATAGCGAATAGTGAGTAGCAAGTAGTAAGTGCTGAGAACTATTGAGCAGTGATCCGCTGCGCCGCGTTACCTGATTCGCTGTCCCCCATTTCGTTACTCCCCATTCGCTATTCGCTACTCACTATTCGCTACCTTCCCAGATACACCTCCACGACACGCTCGTTGTGCGAGACCTGGTCGATCGAGCCTTCGGCCAGCACGGCGCCCTCGTGCAGCACCGTCACCTTGACGCCCAGCTCGCGCACGAAAGCCATGTCGTGCTCGACCACGATCACCGTGCGATCGCGATTGATCTCCCTGAGCAGGTCCACGGTCTGTCGCGTCTCGGCGTCGGTCATGCCGGCGACCGGCTCGTCGACCAGCAGGAGCTTGGGCTCCTGCGCCAACAGCATGCCGATCTCGAGCCACTGCTTCTGGCCGTGCGAGAGGCTGCCGGCGATGCGTTCGCGCAGCGGTACCAGGCGGATGGTGTGCAGCAGGCCGTCGAGACACTCGCGCTCGTGCGCACTCTCGCGCCAGAACAGCGTGGCGCGCGGCCGGCGGTCGCTCTTGAGCGCGAGACGCAGGTTGTCCTCGACGGTATGCGTTTCGAACACCGTCGGCTTCTGGAACTTGCGGCCGATGCCGAGCTCGGCGATCTCGGCCTCGTCGAGGCGAGTGAGCTCGTGACGGCCGTCGAACACGACCTCGCCCGCGTCCGGCCGGGTCTTGCCGGTGACGACATCCATCATGGTCGTCTTGCCGGCGCCGTTCGGCCCGATGATCGCGCGCATCTCGCCCGGCTCGACCGCCAGCGAGAGCCCGTTGAGCGCGCGGAAGCCGTCGAAGGAAACAGTCAGGCCGTCGATGTAGAGCAGCGCCGGCGTCGTTTTCAGCTCGCGGTCCATGGGCGCTCCTATTCCGCCGGCCGCGCCAGCGGCTCCGCCGCGCCGCGCGCAAGCGCTTCGCGTCCGCGCGCGAACCACTGAGCGATGGTGCCGACGATGCCGCGCGGCAGCAGCAGCGTGACCGCGATGAACAGGCCGCCCAGGACGAACAGCCAGTAGGGCGCAAGCGCTCCCGTGGTGAACACGGTCTTGGCGTAGTTGACAACGAGCGCACCCACCACCGCGCCGGTGAGCGTGCCGCGCCCGCCGACCGCAACCCAGATCACCATCTCGATGGAATTGGCGGGGGCGAACTCGCTCGGATTGATGATGCCGACCTGCGGCACATAGAGCGCGCCGGCGACGCCGGCCATGCAGGCCGACAGCACGAACACGAACAGCTTGTAGGACTCGACCCGGTAGCCGAGGAAGCGCGTGCGCGCCTCGGCATCGCGGATCGCTACCAGCACCATCCCGTACTTCGACGAGATCACGGCGCGGCATATGATGAAGCCGAGCGCGAGCGCCAGGCAGGAGATCGAAAACAGCGCCGCGCGGGTGGGCGCCGCCTGCACGTTGAAGCCGAGGATGTCCTTGAAATCGGTGAGGCCGTTGTTGCCACCAAAACCGAAATTGTTGCGGAAGAAGCCGAGCATCAGCGCGAACGTCATCGCCTGAGTGATGATCGAGAAATAGACGCCGGTGACGCGGCTGCGGAACGCGAACCACCCGAACACCAGCGCCAGCAGGCCGGGCGCCAGCACGACCATCAGCGCCGCATAGGGGAATTGCTGAAAGCCGTACCAGTAGACCGGCAGTTCCTTCCAGTTCAGGAACACCATGAAGTCCGGCAGGATTGGATGCGCATAGACGCCGCGCGTGCCGATCTGGCGCATCAGATACATGCCCATCGCATAGCCGCCGACCGCGAAGAATGCGCCGTGGCCGAGCGAGAGGATCCCGCAGTAGCCCCAGATGAGGTCGATCGAGAGCGCGAGCAGCGCATAGCACGCGTACTTGCCCCACAGCGCCACCAGGTAGGTCGGCACGTGCCAGGCCGACGACGGCGCCAGCAGCAGGTTGAGCGCCGGAACGAGGATGCCGGCGGCCGCGACCAGCAGAAGGAAGACCGTCGCGCCGCGGTCAAGCATGCGTGCGCGGGAGCCGGTCATTTGGATGCTCCCGCGCTGTAGTGGTGCGAGGGCCGAGCTGCGCGCGGCAGACTGGGAATCCGACCGTAAGTGCGGCGCCGCAGGTCCCCTCC
>DATBWJ010000189.1:0-6026 GCA_036514935.1 Xanthobacteraceae bacterium | reverse complement strand
CACGCCCCCTCCCTAGCCCTCCTCCACAAGGGGGGAGGGAATAGGCCGAGATTGCCGCTCGCTCCGACTCAACATCGACGGAAAACGCTTCAGGAGCTGTTCGCGACGTCCCGGTACACGTCGATCTCGATGGCGTCGCCGGCTACCGAGCGCCAGGCCTGCAGGTACGCCTGTACCCTGACGTCGCCGGCGATGCGCTGGCGGTTGAGCTCGACGTCTGCCGGCGCCTCATATTCGATGACCTGGATGAAGCGGCCGGGGTCGTCGGCATTCTGCAAGAGGCGGACATCCTTGCCACCGAACCACTGGTAGAAGGGTGCGGCAGCCTGCACCAGCGACAAGAGCTGTTGCGGGTCCGCCGACGGTGCGGTGAACTTGAAATGGAGGGTGCGCCGAACCACCGGGCTATCCTGGGCCATCGCTCGCTCTCATGCTGTCAGCAGTTCTTTTCGTTGATGGTGGCGCGAAAGGGATGACCCGGATAGACCCCGAGGAGCTTGAGCGAGCCTGGCTGCGAGAAGAATTTCAGCTCTTCGAGCGCCAGCGCCAGCGGGCGGTCATGCGGATGGCCCTCCACGTCTGCGTAGAACTGCGTCGCGAAGAAGTTGCCTTCGATCATGTAGCTTTCAAGCTTGGTCATGTTGACCGCGTTGGTGGCAAAGCCGCCGAGCGCCTTGTAGAGCGCGGCCGGGATGTTGCGCACCTGGAAGACGAAGGTGGTGATCACCGGCCCCTGGCCCACCGGCGGCCATCTGGCCTCGCGCGACAGCACGATGAAGCGCGTCGTGTTGTGGGCTTCATCCTCGACATTCTCCGCCAGAACGTCGAGGCCGTACAGCTCGGCGGCAAGCCGCGGCGCCAGGGCGGCGCGGGTCTTGTCGCCGGTTTCGGCGATGTGGCGCGCCGCGCCGGCGGTATCGGCTGCGACGACGGTTTTGATGCCGAGCTTGCGGATCAGGCGCCGGCACTGGCCGAGCGCGTGGATGTGGCTTTCCACCGACTTGATCATGGCGAGCGTGGCGCCCTTCGGCGCCATCAGGTGGAAGTGGACCGGCAGGAACCACTCGGCGACGATGTGCAGGTCGGCGGTCGGCATCAGGTGATGGATGTCGGCAACCCGGCCGGCGAGCGAGTTCTCGATCGGGATCATGGCGAGGTCGGCCTCGCCGGCCATGACGGCGTTGAAGGCATCCTCGAACGTCGGGCAGGGCACCGGCTCGGCGTCGGGATAGGCCTCGCGGATGGCGAGATGGGAATTCGCCCCGGGCTCGCCCTGGAAGACGATCGTCGTTTGGCGCATGCTCACCGTTACGCGCTAGCCACGAAGGAAGTCAACGAGTGTCGGCGAGCAGGGCGCGCGCCGCCGCGAGGTCGTCCGGGGTGTCGACGCTGAGCGGCGCCGACGCGATGATGGCCACGTCGATGCGCATGCCCGCCTCGATCAGGCGCAACTGCTCGAGCTTCTCGCGCTGCTCGAGCGGGGAGGGGGGCAGTTCGGCAAACCGTTCGAGCGCGCGGCGGCGATAGGCGTAGACGCCGATGTGGCGGTAGAGCGGGCCTTCGCCATAGGGCGCGCTCGCGCGCGTAAAATAGAGCGCGCGCAGGCGGTCGGGCGCAACCGGCGATCCGACCACCTTGACCACGTTGGGATCGGCGCGCCCCGCGCCGCTGCGGATCGGCGCTGCCAGCGTCGCCACGTCCACCGCCGGATCAGCGAGCGGGGCGAGCGCCGCCCGCAGGTCGGCGGGCGCGATGGTCGGCAGGTCGCCCTGCACGTTGACGACGATCTTGGCGCGCCGCGCCGGGTCGAGCTGGCCGAGCGCCTCGAAAATCCGGTCGGACCCGCTGGCGTGGTCCGCCCGCGTCAGGACCGCGCGGCCGCCCGCCTTCGCCACCGCAGCCGCAATCGCCTCTGAATCGGTCGCCACCGCCGCCGGGCCGATCGCCGCGGCCTGCGCTCGCCGCAGGACATGGACGATCATCGGCTCTCCGGCGATGTCGGCGAGCGGCTTGCCCGGCAGCCGGGTTGAGCCCATGCGGGCGGGAATGAGGACGAGGACGTCGTCAGCCATGGCGACGGGCGGGGTGCGCGATGCCCGAATAAGGCGGAATAGACCCCGCTTATACGGGTTGCCAGGCCTGCCGCAAACCGGCTATTCCAGCACCGCATCAGGCCTTTCGGCCCAGCCGCCCCAGGTTCCCACCCCCAGGTTCTGCGGGAGCAGGTCCGCGATGGATCCCTTTGAAATCAACAAGATCGTCGGCGCCGTCCTGTTCACCGCGCTGTGTCTGCTGGCGCTCAACATCGCCGCCGGCGCCATTTTTGCGCCCCACAAGCCCGAAAAGCCCGGCTACGACATCGCAGTGCAGGAGAAGGCGCCCGCCGGCGAAAAGGCCGCTCCTGCCGAGCAGCCGCTCGAACAGCTCCTGGCCAGCGCCGACGTCAAGCGCGGCGAGACGGCCGCCAAGAAATGCCAAGCCTGCCATACCTTTGAGAAGGGCGGGCCCAATCGGGTCGGCCCAAACCTGTGGGGCGTGGTCGGCCGGGCGCGGGCCACCGAAGCCGGGTTCAATTATTCGGCCGCGATGAAGGGCAAGAGCGGGGACTGGACGCTCGCCGACCTCGACCGGTTCCTGACCAATCCGAAAGGCTTCGTTGCGGGCACGACGATGGCGTTCGCCGGAGTGACGCGCGGGAGCGAGCGGGCCGACCTGATCGCCTACCTGAACATGTTGTCCGACAATCCCAAGCCGCTGCCCAAGGCCGCCGAGGGCGGCACGCCCGGCGCGGCCGCGCAAGGCCCGACATTTCCGGCGGGCGCAGCCGGGAACGCGCCCGCGGACTCCGGCCCCAGGCCGCAGTGAGTCCGGCGCCCGAACGCCAACGGCGGGGCTGGTCTCTTCCCGCCTCGATGACATCGCAGCGCTGGCGCCGTCCCGGACCACGTGAATGTGACGGGATGACGGCGCGCCGCCCGCCGCCGGCACGGTGACGCCGCAATCGAATTCAGAATAGGTTCAAGCGGCCGCTGTCGCGGTCGCTGAGAGGAGATCAGTGTGATCGCGCGCAAGATTTCGCTGCTCGTCCTGGTCGCGATCGCGTTTGCGACCAGCGGGCGCGACGCCCAGGCGGAGCCGGTCTGGCGCCACGGCCTGTCGCTGTTCGGCACCCTGAAATATCCGGCGGGGTTCAAGCATTTCGAGTACGTCAACCCGAACGCTCCCAAGGGCGGCGCCGCCCGCCAGATCGCGTTCGGAACTTTTGACAACTTCAACCAGGTCGTCGCCGGCGTGAAGGGCTCGCTCGTGGCCGGCATCGACCTCATCTATGACACGCTGATGGTGTCGGCCCTCGACGAGGTCTCCACCGAATACGGTCTTCTGGCGGAGAGCGTGAGCCACCCGGCCGACTTCTCCGGCGTCACCTATCGCCTGCGCCCGCAGGCCAAGTGGCACGACGGCCGGCCGGTCACCCCGGAGGACGTCATCTTCTCGTTCGAGGCCTTCAAGAGGCACTCGCCGCAACTATCGGCCTACTACCGCCACGTGGTGAAGGCGCACAAGAGCGGCGATCACGAGGTGACCTTCACCTTCGACCAGCCGGGCAACCGCGAGCTGCCGCAGATCGTCGGGCAGATCACTGTGCTGCCCAAGCACTGGTGGGAGGGCACCGACAGGTCAGGCACCAAGCGCGACATCGGCGTCACCACGCTCGAGCCGCCCCTCGGCAACGGCGCCTACCGCATCAAGGAGTTCGTGCCGGGCCGCACCATCGTCTACGAGCGCGTGAAGGACTTTTGGGGCAAGGACCTCAACGTGAACATCGGGCGCGACAATTTTGACGAGCTGCGCTTCGAATATTTCCGCGACTCCACCGTCGCCATCGAGGCGTTCAAGGCCGACCAGGTCGACTGGCGCTCCGAGAACAGCGCAAAGAACTGGGCGACCGCCTACGATTTCGCCGCGGTGAGGGAAAGGCGGGTCGTGCTGGAGGAATTCGCGATCCGCAATTTCGGCATCATGCAGGCGTTCGCTTTCAACCTGCGCCGCGACAAGTTCAAGGATGCGAGGGTGCGCCGCGCATTCAACCTGGCGTTCGATTTCGAGGAAATGAACAAGCAGATTTTCTTCGGCCAGTACAAGCGCATTTCCAGCTATTTCGAGGGCACCGAACTCGCCTGGCGCGACCTGCCCCAGGGGCTGGAGTTGCAGATCCTCGAGAGCGTGCGTGACAAGGTGCTGCCGGATGTGTTCACGACCGCCTACGCCAATCCGGTCGGTGGCAGTCCGCAGGCGGTGCGCGCCAACCTGCGCGAGGCGACCGGGCTGCTGCGCGAAGCCGGCTACGAGGTGCGCAATCAGAAACTCGTCAACGCCAGGACCGGCGAACCATTCACCGTCGAATTCCTGGTCGACGACCCCACCTCGGAGCGTTTCGTGCTGTTCTACCAGCCGTCGCTGCAGCGGCTCGGCATCGACGCGCGCGTGCGCACGGTCGATGACGCGCAATATGAAAACCGCCTGCGCCAGTGGGATTTCGACATCATCGTGGCAAGCTGGGGCGAGTCGCTCTCGCCCGGCAACGAGCAGCGCGGCTTCTGGGGTTCCGACGCCGCCGACAGGCCTGGCTCGCGCAACCTGATCGGGATCAAGAACCCGGCCGTCGATGCGCTCATCGAGCGCGTCATCTTCGCCAAGAGCCGGGAGGAACTGGTGGCCGCCACCCGCGCGCTCGATCGCGTGCTGTTGTGGAACCACTACGTCGTGCCGCAGTGGACCTACCGCAAGGTGCGCAGCGCGCGCTGGGACCGCATCGGCCGACCCGACAAGATGCCCGAATACGGCTTGTCCGCCTTCCCGACGATCTGGTGGTGGGATGCCGACAAGGCGGCGAAGATCGGGAGACGGCAGTGAGGGTCGGCGCGGACGTTGTTGCGGTTACCTCCCCCCTTGTGGGGGAGGTCGGTCCGCGAAGCGGACCGGGAGGGGGGTAGCTGTTACAAGAACGGATGCGCGATCACATTGGTCCACCCCCCTGCCCACCCCTGCCCCACACTTGCCGCCGCGAAGCCGAAGCGGCTTCGCTTCGGCGGAGCGGGGAGGGGGGAGGGAGCAGACTGAGTCGGCGGCACGTGCTTGCCCTGAGCGGACGCGCTGTAGCCGCGACCGCTCTTGGCGTGACCGCGGCGTCGCGCGCGACGGTGGCCGCCGAAGGCGAGGAACGCCACGGCATCTCGGCGTTCGGCGACCTGAAATACCCGCCGGACTTCCGCCACTTTGATTACGTGGAGGCGGGCGCGCCGAAGGGCGGCGCCTTTTCCCAGATCGGCCCCAACCGCCAGTTCAATCAGAACTTCCTCACCTTCAACTCGCTCAACAGCTACATCCTCAAGGGCGATGCGGCGCAGGGGATGGATCTCACCTTCGCCAGCCTGATGACGCGCGCGGACGACGAGCCCGACGCCATGTACGGGCTCGTGGCGCGCGCGGTGCGCATCGCGCCCGACGGCCTCACCTTCCGCTTCCTCCTGCGCCCGCAAGCCCGCTTCCATGACGGCTCGCGGCTGACCGCCGACGATGTCGCCTTCTCGCTCACGATCCTCAAGCAGAAGGGCCATCCCATCATCACGCAGATGCTGCGCGACATGACCGTAGCGGAGACCGCCGACGAGACGACCGTGGTCGTGCGCTTCGCGCCGGGGCGCGCCCGCGACGTGCCGCTGTTCGTGGCCGGCCTGCCGATCTTCTCGCGCGCCTATTATTCGCAGCGCCCGTTCGATGCGTCGACACTCGATGTTCCGCTTGGCTGCGGCCCCTACAAGGTCGGCAATTTGGAGCCCGGCCGCTACATCGAATATCAGCGGGTCGCCGACTGGTGGGGTGCCGATCTTCCCGTAACGCGCGGTCTGTATAATTTCGACATCGTGCGCTTTGAATATTATCGCGACCGCGACGTCGCCTTCGAAGGCTTCACCGCCAAGAACTACCTCTTTCGCGAGGAATTCACGTCGCGCATCTGGGCGACG
>DATBWJ010000188.1:0-8514 GCA_036514935.1 Xanthobacteraceae bacterium | reverse complement strand
GTTCTCGGGCGACATCCCGCTCGCCGAGCGGCGCTCGGGCTACGAGATGATGAGCCGCGCGAGCCGCGCGATGCAGGACGACGATACCGCCAATCCGGCGATGCTGTGGCTGCTCGACGGCGAGGCGACGTGGAACCTGCCGGCGGGCGAGGCGAGGCGCGCCTGCGCCGATTGTCACGGCAGCGCCACGACCAGCATGAAGGGCGTCGCGGCGCGCTATCCGGCCTTCGATGGCGCGCGCGGACGGCCGGTCGACATCGAGGAGCGCATCAATCTCTGCCGCACCGAACGCCAGCAGGCGGCGCCGCTGCCGTTCGAGAGCAGGGACCTGCTGGCGCTGACCGTGTATGTGGCGCGTCAGTCGCGCGGCATGCCGATCCAGTCCGACGAAAGGCTGCGGCCGGTCATCGAGATGGGTCGCGCCATCTACGGCCGGCGCCAAGGCCAGCTCAACCTGTCCTGCGCGCAGTGCCATGACGACAACTGGGACAAGCGGCTCGCCGGCAACGTCGTGACGCAGGGACACCCCACCGGCTATCCGATCTACCGGCTCGAATGGCAAAGCGTCGGCTCGCTGCAGCGCCGGCTCCGCAACTGCTTCATCGGCATTCGCGCTGAGCCCTACGACTACGGCGCGCCTGAGCACGTCGCGCTCGAAGCGTTCCTCATGTGGCGCGCCCGCGGCATGGCCGTCGAGTCGCCGGCCGTGCGGCCGTGATCGGCGCGCGCAGGCCGGCGCTCATCCGAAATAGGCGCCGCCATTGACGTGGATCGTCTGTCCGGTGATGTAGCGCGCGCCCGGCCCGCACAGGAACCGCACCATGCCGGCGACATCCTCCGGCCGGCCGCGCTCGCCGGTCAATGTGTTGTGGGTGGCGTGATGGGCGGGCTCCGCCACCCCTGCCGGCGGCTGGCCGATCAGTCCGGGCGATACCAGGTTGACCGTGATGCGGTCCTGCGCGAGCTCGGTGGCAAGCCCGCGCGTGAGGCCGATGAGGCCGGCCTTGGCCGCCACCACGTGGGCGCGATCCTTCGAGCCCGTGTGCGCGCTCAAGCCCCCGATGTTGACGATGGCGCCGGCCCCGCTCGCCTTGAGGTAGGGCAGGCAGGCCAGCACGCAGTAGAGCTGGCCGTCGAGCGTCACCGCCATGATCTCGCGCCAGAATTCTGGGGTCAGTTCGGCGAGCGGCTTGGCGCCGCGCTGGGCGGCGTTGTTGACGAGGCAGTCGATGCGGCCAAAACGGGCCACCGCCGCCTCGGTCATCTTCTGGACGGCCGAGAAATCCGCGATGTCCGCCAGATGCGCCAGCGCCCGGCCGCCGCGTTCCTCGATTTCGCGCGCGACCGCCTCCACTTCGGCCCGGCGGCTGCGCGCATTGACGACGACGGCCGCGCCGCCGTCGGCGAGCGCAAGCGCGATGGCGCGCCCGATATTGCGCCCGGCGCCGGTCACCAGCGCGACGCGGCCTTCAAGCTCGTTGGGGCGAGACATGGTCAGGTCCCGGTGAACACCGGCTTGCGCTTTTCCATGAAGGCCTTGCGGCCCTCGGCATAGTCGTTGCTGGAGTAGCAGCGCTCGACCAGTTCCGCGCTGCGCGCGAGGTTGCGCACCGACTCGTCCTTGACCGCCTCACCGACGACGTATTTGGCCGCATGCACCGTGAGCGGCGCGTTGGCCGCAATCGTATCGGCGTAGCCTTTCACGTAGCTCTCCAGTTCGGCCTCCGGCACCACGCGATTGACGAGCCCCATGACGCGCGCCTCCTCGGCGTCGAACTGGCGGGCGGTATAAAGAATCTCCTTGGCGAAGCTCGGCCCGACCACATCGACGAGCCGCTTCAGTCCGACATAGCCATAGCCCAGCCCCAGCTTGGCCGCCGGGATGCCGAAGCGCGAATTGTCGGAGCACACGCGCAGATCGCAGCACATCGCGAGCCCAAGGCCGCCGCCGATGCAATAGCCGCGGATCATGGCGATCGTCGGCTTGGGGGACTCGTAAAGGCCGGTGAATGCCTTGTCGCTCACCGCGCTGTAGCGCTCGACCTGTTCCTGACTGGCGCGCTGCTGTTCGAATTCGGAAATGTCGGCGCCCGAAACGAACGCCTTGCCGCCGGCGCCGGTAACGACCATGACGCGCACCGCCTCGTCGCTCTCGAAGTCATCGAGGATGCGGCGCGTGGCGTCCCACATTTCCAGCGAGACCGCGTTGTGCCGGGCGGGGTTGTTGAAGATCAGGTAGCCAACCCCGCCTTCCTTGCGCGACAGCATCTTGTCGAATTGCGTCATTGCTTCACTCCGTGACATCCGTCTTCGTCCTGCGCAGGTCCAATCCGAAATCCGGTTGATCCGTTCGCGCCGGTCAACGGCACGCATCGACCCCCACCCGGCTCGCTTCGCTCGCCACGCTCCCCCTTGCAGGGGGAGGGCAAGAAAACGGTGGCTCGCGGCCCGCGGCAATCAGTCATCGGCTCAGGCATTCAGATCGCCTTGGCCTCGCGCAGCGCGGCGATCTCTCTTGCGGTGAAGCCGAACTCCCGCAGCACCTGGGTCGTGTGCTGGCCCATTGCGGGCGGCGGGGCGGCGAGCCGGCTCGGCGTGCGCGACAGCCTGACCGGCTGGGCGAGCATGGTCAGGGTGCGATCCTTGGCCTTCACCGTCTGCGCCACTTTCAGGTGCTTGACCTGCGCGTCCGCAAAGACCTGGTCGATCGTGTAGATCGGGCCGCATGGCACGCCGGCCTCGTTCAGAATCTCCACCCATTCGGCGCTGCTGCGGTTCACCGTGGCGGCCTCGATTTCGGCATTGAGTCGGTCGCGGTTCTTGAGGCGTGCGGCTGCGCTCGCATAGTCGGGGCGCGCGCTCAGTTGCGGGACGCCGAGCGCCTCGCACAGCCGCACCCACATCCTGCCGCCGGCGGACGCGATGTTGATGTAGCCGTCGGCGGTCTTGTACACGCCGGTCGGCGCCCCGGTCGGGTGGTTGTTGCCGGCCTGCTGGGGAACTTCGCCGGCCATCAGCCAGCGCGCGGCCTGAAAATCGAGCATGAAGATCTGCGCTTGCAAGAGCGAAGTCTCGATGGCCTGGCCCTTGCCGGATTTCTCACGCTCCAGCAGCGCCGTCAGAATGCCGAGCGCGGCAAACAGCCCGGCGGTCAGGTCGGCAATCGCGATCCCGGCGCGCACCGGACCCTGGCCTGGCAGACCGGTGATCGACATCAGCCCGCCCATGCCTTGCGCGATTTGATCGAATCCGGGCCGGTCGGCGTAAGGTCCGGTTTGGCCAAAGCCGGAGATCGACGCATAGATCAGGCGCGGGTTGATCCTGGCGAGCGACTTGTAGTCGACCCCCAGCCGCCGCTTGACGTCCGGCCGGTAATTCTCGACCACCACGTCCGCCCGCCGCGCCATCCGCTTGAACGCCGCAACGCCAGCGCGCGACTTCAGGTTGAGCGTCACGCTGCGCTTGTTGCGGTGCAGGTTTTGAAAGTCCGGACCATCGCGCGGTCCCCCGAGATCGACGGTTTCCACATGCTCGGGCATCTCGATCTTGATGACGTTCGCCCCCCAGTCGGCAAGCTGGCGCACGCAGGTCGGCCCGGCGCGCACCCGCGTGAGATCGAGGACGGTGAATCGGGCAAGGGCTTTGGAGGCGGCGGGAAGTGGCATGATTGAACCTTGCGGAACGCTCGTCCCGGCCGGCGACGGGCGTCTGACATTCCCCGATATCGAATGGGTTGTCTACGGCATCGCCCTGGCGCGGGCCGCAACAAGAGCGCCTTGCGCGCCGGCGGCGCACGGAATTCGGAAGGCGAAGGCCTGCGTCATTGCCCCGCCTTTGGCGCCGGTGGGTCGATCCAGCCGATGTTGCCGTCGCCGCGGCGGTAGACGATGTTGACTCGCCCGCTGGCGGCGTGGCGAAACACCACGACCGGCGCGCCGGTCAGGTCAAGCTCGGACACCGCCTCGCTCACCGACAGCGTCTCGAGCACGGTGGTCGATTCGGCGATCACCGCGGCATTGAACGGCGTGGGCTCATCCGCATCGTGATCGGGCGCGGCGATGACGTAGCTCGCCGCGTCAAACGTGGAGGGGCCGGTGATGCGGCCATCGCCGCGCGACGGCGGCTTCTTCAGCCGATCCTTGTAGCGGCGCAGCCGCTTCTCCAGGCGCAACGCCGCCTGATCGGCGCTGGCATAGGCGTCGGAGGCCATGCCGTCGGCGTGCAGGATGATGCCGCTGTCGAGATGAATGGCGCATTCGGTGCGGAAGCCGTACCCTTCCTTGTCGACGGTCACGTGACCGGAAAAACCGCCGTCAAAGAACTTGCGAACGGACTCCCCGATGCGATCGTTGATGCGCGTGCGCAGGGCGTCGCCGATATCCATGTTCTTGCCGGATATGCGAAACGGCATGTGGCCTCCTGTGGTCCGCGCACCTCGCCCGCCTGCCGCGCCGGGGCGCCCACCTTCCACCTAGGAAGGCGCCCCGGTCGTGTCAACGCGGTGTCATCGCGCAAGGGCGTCGGCGAAAGCCGCCATCCCGGTGCCTTGCCGGGACGACGGCTGCCGGGGCGACGGTCTTGATGCGCGCGAACTTCTCCCTATGATCCCGCGGCAGGGCCCGGTCAGCGCCGCCCGCCGGCGACCTGCTTGTCGCGCCGCCGCTGCACCGAGGAGGCGATCCGCATCGCCTCGCGATATTTCGCCACCGTGCGGCGCGCGATCTCGATGCCGTCGGCGCGCAGCTTTTCGACGATCGTGTCGTCGGACAGCACGTCGGTCGGGCTCTCGGCCTCGATCAACTGCCTGATGCGGTGCCGCACCGCCTCGGCGGAATGGGCGCCCACGCCATCGCACGCGGGGATGGCGGCGGTGAAGAAGTATTTCATTTCGAATATGCCGCGGCTGGTGGCCATGTATTTATTGGCGGTCACGCGCGAGACCGTCGATTCGTGCATCGCGATGGCTTCGGCGACGGTTTTCAGATTGAGCGGCCTCAAATACTGCACCCCGTGCGCCAGGAAGGCGTCCTGCTGGCGCACGATCTCGCTCGCCACCTTGAGGATCGTCTTGGCGCGCTGGTCGAGCGCGCGCACGAGCCAACTCGCCGACTGCAGGCAATCGGCGAGATAGGTCTTTTCGCCATCGTTCTTCGCCGTCTTGGAGACCCGGGCATAGTAGGACTGGCTGACCAGAATTTTCGGCAGCGTGTCCGAATTGAGTTCAACCGCCCAGCTCCCGTCGGCGCTCTTTCGAACGAACACGTCGGGCACCACCGGCTGCACCGTGACCGAACCGAAGGCCAGACCGGGCTTGGGATTGAGCCGGCGCAGCTCCGCAATCATGTCGGCCAGGTCCTCCTCGTCGACCCCGCAGGCTTTCCGCAGCGCGGCCATGTCGCGTTTGGCCAAGAGGTCGAGGTGGCCTACCAGCGCCTGCATGGCGGGGTCGAAGCGGTCGCGCTCCTTGAGCTGGATTGCCAGGCACTCGGTGAGGCTGCGCGCGCACACGCCCGAGGGCTCGAAGGTCTGCAGCACGGCGAGCACTGCCTCGACCTCGCCGAGCGGTGCGCCCAGCTGATCGGCGACCGCGGCGAGGTCGCCCGTGAGGTAGCCCGTCTCGTCGACGAGATCGATGAGATGGCGCCCGATCAGCCGGCGGCCGGGATGGGCAATCGCCAGCGTCATTTGTTCGGTGAGGTGATCGGCGAGCGTGTGTTCGGCGGCAACAAAGGCCTCGAAATTGTAGTCCCCGTTCTCGCGTGCGCCGCCGCGGACCGCGGCCCATTGCGAATAGCCCAGCGCATCAGGCGCCGGCGCGGCCGGCGGCGAATCGTCGGGGAACACGTTGTCCAGGCCGGCGTCGAGCCTGCCGTCGATGGCGGCGCCGCCCGGTTCGAGGTCCTGGCCGACCCAATCGGCTGCGTGCGTCGCGCTGTTGGGCTCGGCCGGGGGATCGGCCGCATCGCGCCCGGCGTCCTCGGTCTCGGCGTCATTTGAGTGTTCCAGCAAGGGGTTACGCTCAAGCTCGCCGTCCACATAGGCGGCCAGATCGAGGTGGGAGAGCTGCAGCAGCTTGATGGCCTGCATCAGCTGCGGCGTCATCACGAGCGCCTGGCTCTGACGGATTTGAAGTTTCTGCGCGAGCGCCATCGCGAATAGGCCGGTTGGTCCGGTTCTTGCTTACTGCTTTCGGGCGGCGCTGTACACCTCGCTCGTGCGGTCTGGTTAGCGGCCGCGCAAGAACGCGCCGGGACCGGACCTGGGCGTCACAGCCGAAATTCCTCCCCGAGATAAAGGCGCCGGACGTCCGGGTTGTTGACGATGTCCTCGGCGCGCCCCTCCATCAGCACCTCGCCCGAGTAGATGATATAGGCGCGGTCGGTCAGGCCGAGTGTCTCGCGCACGTTGTGGTCGGTAATCAGGACGCCGATCCCGCGCTGCGTGAGATGGCGCACCAGCGCCTGAATGTCGCCGAGCGCGATCGGATCGATGCCGGCGAACGGCTCATCGAGCAGCATGTAGCGCGGCCGGGTGGCGAGCGCGCGCGCGATCTCCACGCGGCGCCGCTCGCCGCCCGACAGCGCGATCGAAGGCGTCTTGCGCAAGCGCGCGATGTTGAACTCTTCGAGCAAGGCGTCGAGCTCGGCCTCGCGGCGCTGGCGATTGGGCTCGACGATTTCGAGCACGGCGCGAACGTTGTCCTCGACATTGAGGCCGCGGAAGATCGAGGCCTCCTGCGGCAGATAGCCGATGCCCAGCCGGGCGCGCTGGTACATCGGCAGCCTGGTCACGTCGTAGCCGTCGAGCTCGATACGGCCGCGGTCAACCGGAATGAGGCCGGTGATCATGTAGAAGACCGTGGTCTTGCCGGCGCCGTTGGGGCCGAGCAGACCGACCGCCTCGCCCCCGCGCAGGTAGAGGCTGACGCCTCTCACCACCTTGCGGCCGACGAAGGTCTTTTCGATGCCGTGGACCGCAAGGTAATCCCGGACGCCTTCGGACGCCGCCGGCTCGCGCGCGGTCGCGACGGCCTTCGCAGCCGCGCGCGCCGTGCGCGCGGTGGCACCCGGCAGGACCATGGGCTCGGCGCGGATGCGCCCGATCGCCCCGCCGAGCGAGCGGAGGTCGATCTGCCAGCGGCCCGATGAGGACGCCCATCGGCGCCCCGCTGGTCGGCGACGGAACAGGCTGAACAGGTCGACCACGCCGATGTCCCTGGTGAATCTGGAAATTCTGGGCCCTACAACGTGATGATTTCAGGCATGTTCACTGCATCCCAGCCGCCGTCATCGCGAGCCCCCGCAGGGGGCGTGGCGATCCCCTTGTCGTGGATTGCTCCCGCTGCGCCAGCGCGCCAGCGCGGCGAGTCGGCGGGCTGCGCCCGCCTCGCAAAGACGGCGAAAATGATTCGATTTGAAGGCATCCCGCTTTACGACGGTTCTCAATACAGGCCTGCCGGGTGCATCGACTTGCGCTTGGGGGCGTCCTTGGCGCCTCTGCCGTTGCGCTCGCCCTTGTCGGACTGTTCGTTTGCGCTCGACGGCAGGATCAGTCCCGACACCCGGCCTTCGACGCGCGATATGCCGGTGGTCAGATCGACGATGAGCCGCTCCCCCTTCAGCACGTTCTGTCCCTGCGTCATCACCACGCTGCCGGTGAGGGTGACGGTATTCGCCTTGACGTCGAAAATGCCGGTCTCGCCGGTGGCTGTCTGATCCTTCTGCGTGACGATGACGCCGCCGCGCGCCTCCAGCCGGCGGATGCGCTGCTGGCCGCCGGGGCCGGGCTGGGCGGCGGTCAAGGCGCTGGCGCCTTCCTGGTCATAGAAGACGGACAGGCTTTTGCAGCGCAGGGTGGTATCGCCCTGCACGACCTGAACGCTGCCGGAGAAGATCGCGACCTTGTCCTTGTCGCGCACTTCGAGCGAGGCGGCGTCGATCTTCACCGGCTTGTCGCGGTTCTGCGAAAAGCCCTGCAGCGCGTTGGGCGGGCCGCTCGCCGGCTGCGCCTGCGCGGCAGCGCTCACAGCGACCAGCGCGAGGACCGCGAAGGCAAGTCGCCACCTCCTGCTCATGGCGCCTTCTCGCGCCCCGACGCTCCCAGCGTCAGGTTCATGACGACGCCGCCGTCGAACCGGATGACGTCGCCGCGCTCGCTCACTTCCAGCCGGTTGGCGTTGAGCGTGCCGTTGAGCAGTTTCACCTCGACCGGGTTTTGCGAGACGATGTTGCCGCTCTTGACGTCGACCACCGCCTCGCTGAGCCGGCCCTCGTAGCCGGCCGATGAGGTCAGCACGATGTCCTTGTTCAGAGTGACCCGCTCGGACTTGGTTTCGTACAGGCCGCTGGCGGCTGTCAATTCGACCACCGCCTTGTCCTGCATTTCCACCTTGGCGCGGATGTCGCGCAATTCGAGCACGTCCGGCTTGGTGATGTCCTGGGAGGCCGCGCGCGCGGTGACTTCGTAGCCGCGCGCGTCGCGCGTGAATCCGGCAAGCCGCGGCGCCTCCATGGT
>DATBWJ010000187.1:0-2940 GCA_036514935.1 Xanthobacteraceae bacterium | reverse complement strand
CCCCAGCCGGTCCGAGCGCCAGACCGTGCTTGCCGCCGACCAGTCGGTGGTCGAGCGATTCATTCTCAGCGTCAGTCGCGTCGCGCGTGAAGGAGCAGCCGCATGAGCGTCGAGGTTTCGCGCCTCCCGTCCGGGCTTACGGTCGTCACCGATTTGATGCCGCACCTGGAGACGACGTCCCTTGGCGTGTGGATCGCCTCGGGCAGCCGGCACGAATCGCCGGAGGAGCACGGCATCTCCCATTTCCTCGAACACATGGCGTTCAAGGGCACCGCGCGGCGCAGCGCGCGCCAGATCGCCGAGGAGGTCGAGGCGGTGGGCGGCGACCTCAACGCCGGAACGGGTTTGGAGACCACCGCCTACTACGCGCGCGTGCTCAAGGCCGACGTTCCGCTTGCCCTTGACGTGCTCGCGGACATCCTGTCCGAGCCGACCTTCGATCCGGACGAGTTGGCGCGCGAGAAGAACGTCATCATGCAGGAGATCGGCGCGGCCGAGGACACGCCCGACGACCTCATCTTCGAGCACCTGCAGGCCACCGCCTTCCCCGACCAGCCGATCGGCCGCTCGATCATGGGCACCCGCGCCACCGTGCGCGGCTTCGACCGCCGCCGCCTGCGCGCGCACCTGATCCGCCACTACCGCGCCCCCTGCATGGTGATCGCCGCCGCCGGCGCGCTCGAACACGCCGCCGTGGTGGACGAGGTGGAGCGGCGCTTTTCGGCCTTCGACGGGCCGGCAGCGCCGGCGCCCGAGCCCGCCAAGTTCTGCGGCGGCACGCGCGTGGAGAAGTGCGACCTCGAACTGGTTCACGTCGCGCTCGGGCTTGAAGGCGTGCCGCAGGCCGACGCGAGCCTGCACAGCCTGCAGGTCTTTGCCATCCTGCTCGGCGGCGGCATGTCGTCCCGCCTGTTCCAGGAGGTGCGCGAGATTCGCGGCCTGTGCTATTCGATCTACGCTTTCCATTCGTCCTATCAGGACACCGGCCTGTTCGCGCTCTATGCCGGCACCGACGCCGCCGACGTCGAGGAGCTGATGCGGGTGGCGGTCGGCGAGATCGTGATCGCGGCCGAGACCGCCACCGAGGCCGAGGTCGCGCGCGCCAAGAGCCAGATGAAGGCAGGTCTGCTGATGGCGCTGGAGAGTTCGGGCTCGCGCACCGAACAGCTCGCGCGCCAGATGATCGTCTATGGCCGCCCGATCCCGCTCGACGAGGTCGTGGCCAAGATCGAGGCCGTCACCGTCGACAGCGTGCGGGCGGCCGGCCGTGCCCTGGTCAGGCGCAGCCGGCCGGCCGTCGCCGTGCTTGGGCCCGGCACCGGGCTTGAAAGCGCGGCGGCAATCGCCGAAAGTCTCAACCGTCGCGCCGCCTGATCACAGGCCGCGCGCGCCGGCCATTCCGGCGAAGAGACCTGCGTCAAGGGCATGGCGTTCTTCCGCTCCGTCACCAGTTCCGACGCGCTGCCGGTCATCGAGGGCGAGGGCGTCGTCCTGCGCTGGCCGTCCGTCTCCGACTTTGCCGAATGGTCGGCGCTGCGCGAAGAGAGCCGCGCGTTTCTCACGCCCTGGGAACCGACCTGGCCGCCCGACGATCTCACCCGCAGCGCCTACCGGCGCCGGCTCAGGCGCTATGAGGAGGACCAGCGCAACGACCTGTCCTACTCCTTCTTCATCTTCAGCAAGGTTGACGAAGCCCTTGTCGGCGGCCTGACCATCGCGAATGTCCGGCGCGGCGTCGCCCAGGCTGGCAGCCTCGGCTACTGGATCGGCGCGCCTTTTGCCCGGCGCGGCTACATGACCGCGGCCGTGCGCGCGATGGCGCCGTTCAGTTTTGCTGCGCTCGGCCTGCACCGGCTGGAAGCCGCCTGCATCCCGACCAATGCCGCCTCGATCCGGCTTCTGGAGAAATGCAGCTTCTCGCGCGAGGGTTTGGCGCGCGAATACCTGTGCATCAACGGCAAGTGGCACGACCATCTCCTGTTCGCGCGCCTGCGGGACGATCCGCTCCCGACGCGGTGACCAGGGGCGGCCATGGGACTGCCATGGTTGCCGCCGATAGCGGCGTGGCGATTCGCGCAGCGGTGGGGTTGCAGATGCAGCGCAAGACTTATCGCGCCGATCGCCTTCGGCCTGCCGTCGCGGCGGGGCTCCTCGCCGCGCTCGCTGGCTGCTCGTCGATCGAGGGCCCGTCGTCCAAGCCCTCGGCAACGGCGGCGTCGTCCGGCTCGGTGTCGATCGGCAATCGCATCGCCGGCTTCATCACCGGCCAGAGCGCGAGCAGCGAGGCGGCCGCAACCGCGAACTCGCCGCCGACCTTGGAGGACTTCGACTGCCCGCGCATCGACATCCGCGCCGGCGCCTCGACCTTGATCATCGCCGCGCCCGGCGCCGAGGACAATCCGCTGGCAGTGCGCTACCAGAGCACGTTCGTGCGCGCGGCGCGCGAATGCAGCGTGCGGCCTCCCCAGCTCACGATCAAGGTCGGCGTGCAGGGGCGCGTCATCCTCGGGCCAGCCGGCGGCCCCGGCGAAGTCACGATCCCGCTGCGCTATGCGCTGGTGCTCGAACGGCTGGGCGAATCGAGGCCGATCTGGTCGAAGCTCTACACGGTGCCGGTCAGCGTGCCGCCGCGCGAGGCGAGCGTGACCTTCACCCATGTGGAGAGCGACCTGACGGTGCCGATCCCGCGCCCGGCGGATCTGCAGGACTACGTCATCTACATCGGATTTGATCCAAGCGCCGCACCGCAGAAGAAGCCGCCGCCGCGCGCGCGCGCGCGGCCGCCCGCATAATAGAGCCTGAATCCGAACAGATTCGGCATTTCGACTCCCTCCCCCTGGAAGGGCAAGGGAATCGCATGTGAGCTTGGGTAATACCAGCCTTCGAAAGGTTTGACTCGGGAGGATTGAACGAAGCCGCTTTCGCGGCATTTGAGGATCG
>DATBWJ010000186.1:0-4422 GCA_036514935.1 Xanthobacteraceae bacterium | reverse complement strand
CCTGGAGGAGGACCCGCACTTTTCGCTGATCGGCAATGAAGTTTTCGGGCTCGGCCCCGAGGCCGCCCACTTGCGGCCGCTGGCCGAGCGCTTCTCGGACCGCATCTACTACCCGCCGACCTCGGAGGCCGGATTCGTCGCGCTCGCCGCCGGGGCCGCGATGGCCGGCGTGCGCATGTTCGCCCATCTCGGCCTCGCCAGCTTTTCCTATCCGGCGATGTCGTCAATCGCCCACGAGCTGGCCACCGCTCACTATACGTCCGGCGGCAAGGTCAAGGTGCCGGTGGTGCTGCACCTGGCCCACGGGCTGTTGATGGGCGGGGCGAGCCAGCACAGCGCCAGCCCGCAATCGATGTTCTGGAATGTTCCCGGGCTTGAAATCGTGCTGCCGGCGACCCCGTACGAGGTCAAGGGACTGCTGCGCACGGCGGTGAAGAGCGACAACCCCACCTTGCTGATCACCCACGGCCTGATGATGGGCACCGAAGGCGAAGTGCCAGATGAGGACTACGCCATCCCCTTCGGCAAGGCCGACGTCAAGCGCGAAGGCCGAGACGTCACCGTGGTCGCGACGTCGCTGACGGTCAGCTTGGCGCTGGAGGCGGCCGAGGCGCTGGCCAAGGACGGCATCGAGGTCGAGGTCGTCGACCCGCGCACATTGGTGCCGTTCGACAAGGCGGCCATCCTCGCCTCGGTAGCCAAGACCGGGCGTCTGGTGATCGCCGACGAGACCAACCGCAGCTGCGGGGTCGCCTCCGAGATCGCCGCCATTGTCGCCGAAGAAGCGTTCGCCTCGCTCAAGGCGCCGGTGGTTCGGGTGACGCGCCCCGACGTGCCGGTCCCGGCGAGCGCGCCGCTCGAAGCGTTCCTCACCCCGACCGCGGAGAAGATCGCAGCCGCCGTGCGCCGCGCCTGCGCCAAACGAGGGTGAACCAGGTCAGCGCTCGCAACGCTCGGCCGCCGGCTGAGCGCCCGGCGCGGCGACGTCATCACCGGCTACAGCCTCCATCGAGCGCCGCCAAGATTCTGGTGCTGCCGGACAGGATTGAACTGTCGACCTCTCCCTTACCAAGGGAGTGCTCTACCACTGAGCTACGGCAGCAATGGCGGGCGCGATTTAAGCAAACGGCGCCAGAGAACGCGGCGATCCTTGCCACAAGGGGGTAGGCGGCGCAAGCGCGCCCCGCCGCCGACGCCCCGTTGGCGCGGAGCGCGTCCTGTCGTAGCCTTGCGTCATGAAGGAACGCTCACCCCGTTCGCGTGATGACCGCGCCGAGCGCCTGCGCGCGGCGCTGCGCGAAAACCTCAAGCGCCGCAAGGCGCAGGCGCGGGCCCGCGGGCAATCCGCGCGCGCGGACAAGCCCGCGATTGCCGAGCCCGAACCGAAGCGCTAAGCAGAGTCGCATGTGCTGATTCTAAGGGATCGATCGCGCGGGGGCGCCGCGGGCGGGGAAAGATGGATCGCATTCGCATCGTCGGTGGCCGGCCGCTCGCGGGCGCCATTCCGATCTCCGGCGCCAAGAACGCCGCCCTGCCGCTGATGATCGCGAGCCTGCTGACCGAGGAGACGCTGATCCTCGACAATGTGCCGCGGCTCGCCGACGTCGTCTCGCTGCAGCGCATCCTCGGCAATCACGGCGTCGATGTCATGATGTCCGGCAAGCGCGCCGGCGAGGGCGAGTACGACGGCCAGACGCTGCACATCTGCGCCGCGCGCATCGTGGACACCACGGCGCCCTACGACCTCGTCGCCAAGATGCGGGCGAGCTTCTGGGTGATCGCGCCGCTTCTGGCGCGCACCGGCCAGGCGCGCGTGTCGCTGCCGGGCGGCTGCGCCATCGGCACCCGGCCGGTCGATCTGCTCATCATGGCGCTCGAGCGGCTCGGCGCCGCCATCGACATCGACGCCGGCTACGTGGTCGCGCGCGCGCCGCGCGGTCTTAAGGGCAACGACATCGCCTTCCCCAAGGTCACGGTCGGCGGCACCCACACCGCGGTGATGGCGGCCTCGCTTGCCGACGGCACCACCGTCATCGAGAACGCCGCGCGCGAGCCGGAGATCGTTGACCTCGCCGACTGCCTCAACAAGATGGGCGCCGGCATTTCCGGCGCCGGCACTTCGCGCATCGTGGTCAAGGGCGTCGCGCGGCTTTCCGGTGCGCGCCACAGCGTGCTGCCCGACCGCATCGAGACCGGCACCTATGCCATGGCGGTCGGCATGGCCGGCGGCGAGGTCCAGCTCGCGGGCGCGCGGCCCGAGCTGTTGCGGACGGCCCTCGACGTGCTGGTCGAGGCCGGCGTGGACGTAGCGCCGACCAATACCGGCATCCGCGTCGCGCGCAACGGCACCGGCCTGTCGCCGGTCGATGTGGCGACCGCGCCGTTCCCCGGATTCCCGACCGACCTGCAGGCGCAGCTCATGGCGCTGATGACGCGCGCGCGCGGCACCTCGCGCATCACGGAGACCATTTTCGAGAATCGCTTCATGCACGTGCAGGAGCTGGCGCGGCTCGGCGCCCACATCCATCTTAACGGCGAGACCGCGACGGTCGAAGGCGTCGAGCGCCTCACGGGCGCGCCGGTGATGGCCACCGACCTGCGCGCCTCGGTGTCGCTGGTGATCGCGGCGCTCGCGGCCGAGGGCGAGACCATCGTCAACCGCGTCTACCACCTCGACCGCGGCTTCGAGCGGCTCGAGGGCAAGCTCGCCGCCTGCGGCGCCGACATCACGCGCCTGAGCGCATAGGTCGCATCCGCAAGGCGCCAGGAGGAAGGCCGCAGCCCGCAACGCAGGCCGCAGCCCGCGAGGGCGGCCGTCCGAGTGCGCGACGCGAGATGGCGCCACTCGCCCCACGCTTCGACCGACCGCCATCCCCTGCCGGCGCCCCTCATAGGACGATGATCGAATGGCGCAAATTGATTCGAATGATTTGGTTCAATGGCAATGGTATTCGCGCGCTCCCGCCTGAAGCGGGGCGCCAGCGGGCCCGATTCGCGCGGCGTTTACCGGGAGGTAACGGGTTCTCGCCTTATGTGACGCGGGCGCCGAACCGAATGCGCGCGGCCGGCGACCAAGCGACAGGGAAGAGCGCCATGGCCGACCGCAAGAGCCTCTCAATCGTCGGATTTGTGTTCGCCGGCATGACATTTGCGGCCATGATGATGGCCACCGTCCTCGTCACGGGCCACGTGGGCGGACGGCTCACGCTCGACAGCGAGCCGACCATCGCCGCCATCGCCCGCTGAGGTGGTGGCCGCGCCGCAGCGCGCCGCTCCTATGGCGGATAGCCGACCAGGATTTCAACGATCTTCGGCTGCACCGCCCGCATCTGCGGGTCGTTCGAGGCGAACGGTTTGTCGCCCAAAACCTCGCTGCGCGCGGGTTGCGGCGCCTTGGGATCGGGCGCAAGGCGCACGCCGAGCTGGCAGCCGCCGGGCAGCGTCGCCAGCGCGCCGCCGTCCCAGTTCTGCACCATGCCGCCGTTTTCGTGGTCGAAGCCCGACAGGCGGAACGGGCGGCCGTTGAGCTTTTCCAACGCGGCGAGCGTCAAGCCGAGCCGCAGGTTCTTGGGCGCCAGCCAGGTCGACTGTCCGTTGATGACGATGACCTGGGTATCGCTGCGCGAGGCTTCCAGGTTCCACAGCACTTCGAGCCGCCGCCTGGGATCGCGCGGATAGAGCACCGAGGCCTTGATCTTGCTGCGTTCCGGGCCGTCGACGTCCGCCCATGCGAGGTTCTCCGAACCGAAGAAGGTGGCGAGCTTGAGGTGGCTTGAGTCCTTGGCGAACACGCCGCCGCACACGACGACGCGCGGGGGCGCCGGCGGCGACCGGCGCGGGGCCACCTCGGCGCCGGCTGCTGGTGGCGTCGCCGGCGGTTGCGCCGCCGGGCGCGGTTCGCCGGGGAAGCGATCCGCGAGCGGCGGGCGCGCGGACTGCGCGTGAGCAGGGCCGGCCAGCGCGAGCGCGGCGGCGACGGCGAGGAGGCGGACGAAAGAAGACATGCGAACGGGAATCTCCATCATGTGCGAAGCGCGCCTAGGATGCCGTCCTCCGATGGAGGCACGGCCAGCCTGGTTGTATGGCTGCGAGGAAGGCCGCGATGCACGTGGTATGCTGTGAATCCGAAAGACGCAATGGTCGGACTCCCTCCCCCTGAAAGTGGAGGGCTGGGGAGGGGTCAACAAGCGTTGCAAGTGACCCCCACCCGGTCCGCTGCGCGGACCGACCTCCCCCTTTCAAGGGGAGGTTCGCAAAGGCAAGCGCCGATTTGTTTCAGCGGTTGCTTATATCATAAATCACCAGCCGTGTACTCATGTCACCGGCGGAGGTCGCGATGCCGGGTCAATGGGTGGTGGCCGACCGGGCGCGCGTCGCGTTCATATCGAATCCTTCGAGGTCATTGGCAGGCGGGCGCAGCCC
>DATBWJ010000185.1:0-7122 GCA_036514935.1 Xanthobacteraceae bacterium | reverse complement strand
CTCTCCCCACTGGGGAGAGGTCGCGAGCGCAGCGAGCGGGTGAGGGGGCATCCACCACGTCATTGCGAGGAGGCCGCAGGCCGGCGCCGATCGGCCAGCCCGCTGCAATTGTCCGGCTACGCCGCCACCTTCGGCAATGCGGCGAGGGCCGCGTCGAGCGCGACCTCGTCATAGTCGCGATCTTCCAGCTTGCCGGCGAAGTAGTCGGTGTAGGCCTGCATGTCGAAGTGGCCGTGGCCGGACAGATTGAACAGAATCGTGCGCGCGCTGCCTTCGGCCTTGCATTTGAGCGCCTCGTCGACCGCCACGCGAATGGCGTGGGTCGCCTCCGGCGCCGGCACGATACCCTCGGCGCGCGCGAAGGTCACGGCGGCCTCGAAGCAGGGATTCTGCCGCACCGCCCGCGCCTCGATCAGCCCCAGCTCCTTGAGATGGCTCACCATCGGTGCCATGCCGTGGTAGCGCAGGCCGCCGGCGTGGAAGGGCGGCGGGATGAAGGTCGAGCCGAGCGTGTGCATCTTCACGAGCGGCGTCAGATGCGCGGTGTCGCCGAAATCATAGGCATAGCGCCCGCGCGTGAGCGAGGGGCAGGCCGACGGCTCGACGGCGATGAGGCGCACGGTCTTGCCCTCGCGCAGCTTTTTGCCGAGGAAGGGCAACGCGAGCCCGGAGAAGTTCGAGCCCCCGCCGGTGCAGCCGATCACCATGTCGGGCCAGAAGCCGGCCATCTCCATCTGCTCCAGCGCCTCCAGACCGATCACCGTCTGGTGCAGCAGCACGTGGTTGAGCACGCTGCCGAGCGAGTAGTTGGTGTCGGCGTTCTTGGCGGCGACCTCGACCGCCTCCGAAATGGCGATGCCGAGGCTGCCGGGCGAATCCGGGGTTTTGGCGAGAATGGCGCGGCCGGCCTCGGTCTCGTTGCTGGGGCTCGGGATGCAGGTGGCCCCGTAGGTCTCCATCAGCGCGCGGCGGTACGGCTTCTGCTGATAGCTGACCTTGACCATGTAGACTTTGACTTCGATCCCGAACAGGGCGCCGGCGAAGGCGAGCGAGGAGCCCCATTGGCCGGCGCCGGTCTCCGTCGACAGCTTCCTGACCCCGGCCTCGCGGTTGTAGAAGGCCTGGGCGACGGCGGTATTCGGCTTGTGGCTGCCGGGCGGGCTGACGCCTTCGTACTTGTAGAAGATGCGCGCGGGCGTATCGAGCGCGCGTTCGAGCCGGACCGCGCGATGGAGCGGCGACGGCCGCCACATCTTGTAGATTTCGCGCACCGGCGTGGGAATTTCGATCTCGCGCTCGCTGGCGACCTCCTGCGCGATCAGCGCCATCGGGAAAATCGGCGCGAGATCATCGGGCCCGATCGGCTTGCCGGTGCCCGGGTGCAGCGGCGGCGGCGGCGGCTGCGGCAGGTCAGCAGCGATGTTGTACCAGGCGCGCGGAATGCGGTCCTCGGCTAGCAGATATTTTACGCGGTCACTCATGCTCCGTCCCCCTGTGGGTTGATCCTCTCGATGTATGCCCGTTTTGGCGGGCGGACGCCATCGTCCGGCGCCTGCCTGCGAACGGTCCGGATATCAGGCATGCCCGGAGAGCGAAACGGCGCCACTTGCCACCAGCAGCCCAAGCGCGATGAAGGCCGCGCCTACGATGGCCGAGGTACGCCGGCCATGCGGAAGCACCTTTTCCGCGAATACGACCAGCGTGAGCAGGAGCATCCAGGCAAGGCTCATGGTTCCAGCGGCCACCAGCACGGAAAAGAGGGCCCAGCAGCAGCCCAAGCAGTAAAGACCGTGTCGCAGCCCCATGCCGAGCGCGCCGACCCTGCCATCGCGCCAGTACTGTGCCACGAACGCCAGCGGCGAGCGGCAATGGTGCAGGCAGACGCGTTTGACGGGCGTAAACTGATATAGACCCGCGATCATGAGCGTGGTTCCCAGCGCGAGCGGCGCCCAAAGCGCGCGATCCGGCGAGGTGAGCCGACTCGCCAATTCAACGCCGAACTGGACCACGACGTAGACCAGCAAACCCACTGCTCCCCAGACGAGAATGTAACCAGCGACGAAGATCCAGGTTGGGACGGCGACGCGCTGGTCGCGCCGCCCCTGAGCCGACGCGAAGGTCAGGATCATCGGGGCGGCGGCCGGCAACATCATTGCGGCCATCATCACGGTCCAGGCCGCCACGAAGACGACAAGGCCGGCCAAAGACCACCCGGCCGCCGACATGCCGCCCATAACCATGCCGCCCATGCCGTCGGCGGCCATCCCGCCGCTCATAGCGGTGCCCATGGGCACGCTCATGCTGAGGGCTTGGTGCAGCGTCAGCGCCCAAGCGGCGACCGTCACCGCGCTCAGGGACACCAGCATGCTGACGGGGATGGAACCTGCCGCGGATGTCAGGCCGAGCCAAGCTATCCGGAAGCGGTGCAGAACCGGCCTTGGCACTGGCGGTCGCTCCGTCACGCCGGGCCGGGCCCGGTCCAATCGAATGGAATGTGCTTGCTCGACCAGCCCTTGGCTTCCCACCTGAAGCCAAATCCGTCCGAGTGCGCATCATCCGAACGGCCCCAAGTGGCGACCTGGCCGGGGCCGACCTCCGAGCCCGGCGGGTTCAACGTTTGCACCCGCTTGCCGGGCGGCGTCGTCGGACCGGTCAGCGCTTCCGCGCGCCCACGGACGCGGCCTGGAACTTCCGCCTGCCAATAAGCCAGATCGTCGGCGACCTCGAAGGAAATCGGAACGAATTCCACGCCGCGGAACTCGGCGATATTGGCCGCAAAACCGGCCGGCCAGCCCCCGGCCTCGCCCGCAAAAATTGCCTGCAGGGCCTGCCGCTGCCGTTCATTCGCCCGCTCGTCGATGAACAGACCCATCTTCGCCTTGGCGCCCTCCCAGATGTTGCCTTCGAACGCCCCCAGCCCCACCACGCTGAGGCCGCCGAGGCGCAGGTCACCGAAATGACCTTCGCGGATGTGCCAGGCGAGCATGCCCAGGCACGCGTTGTTGGTCGGCGCCTGCGCGAATTCGCACGGGCAAGGGATGTTGCAGCTACAGATGTCGAACCAGTCGCCCGCTACTCGCCATTGTGGAACGGTGCTCATGACATTCCCCCTCTAGCCGACGACCGCCCCGCGATGGCGGTCGGGCATCGCGGTCGGACGCGGCCCCGCACGACATGGGATGCGACGCACATGCCGCCGTCCGACGTTGCTTGCAACGCTACTATGACCGCGTGGACGCCACAATATCCACAGAGAGCTTTTCGCCCCGCTCGTGATCGGTGCGTCCGGCGCCAGCGCATGAGGCACGTTCGGGCGCGATTGTCCGCGACCGAGCGATGAACCTGCATGGCGTTTCAAGGCGCCATCGCCAAATCTCGCCGTTGAGATAGAATTACCAGCGAGCAACCCAGACCGAAGCGGCACCAGCCTTCACCTCACAGCCAGGGCGCAGGAGGGTCCGATGAGCGATATCGTCACCAAGCCGCGGACCAAGACCCGCCTGAAGACGGAGCGGCCGCGCCTCCACAAGGTCATTCTGATCAACGACGACTATACGCCGCGCCAGTTCGTCGTCACGGTCCTGAAGGGGGTCTTCCGCATGAACGAGGACCAGGCCTATCGCGTCATGATGACCGCGCATCGGCGCGGCGTGTGCGTGGTCGCGGTGTTCGCCAAGGACATCGCCGAAACCAAGGCCACGCAAGGCACCGAAGCAGGCCGCAGCGCCGGATATCCGCTCTCCTTCACGACTGAGCCGGAGGAATAGCGCGCTCGCCCCTGGAATGGCCGGCCTCGGACGAATGTGAGACGAGGTTGCGACGAGGAGGGGTACCCCGAAGCGCGGGCTTCATTCCGCTTCTACCCGCGCAGCTTGATGGCCTCCCGCGTGCCGGGCCGTTCGAGGCTCGCCTGCAGCCAGGCGCCGAGCTTAGGGAACTTCGCGAGGTCGTATTTCATGGTGGTGAGGCCGAACGCCACGCTGGCCACCATGAAATCCGCGAGGTCCCACCGATCCCCGCCGAAATAACGATGCCGCGCGAGGTGGCCGTCGAGCACGGCCAGCTTGGGCCGCAGCAGCTTGTCGGCTTCCGCGGCGATCGCTTCATCGCGCTTGTCCGGCGAGAGAACGAAACGGTTCAGGAACATGGTCGTGAGCGGCTGCTCGACATCGTTGGCGACAAAGAACCCCCATTGCAGCGCGCGGCCCTCGCCCTGGACCGTGTCGGGCCACAGCGGGCTGTTGTATTTCCGGGCGAGGTAGAAATTGATCGCCGTCGATTCCCACATGACGAACCCGTCGTCGTCGATGGTCGGAATGCGTGCGTTGGGATTGAGCTTGACGTACCAGTCCTGCTTGCACTGCGCGTCGGGGACGTGAATCGTCACCGGGATGTGCTCGTAGGGTATGTTCGACTCCTTGCAAAGCCACAGCACGCGGAAGGCACGCGAGCGGGTCTGTCCGTAGATTTTCAGCACGATCTGCTCCAGGTTCGGTGAAGATGGCCGAGGCGCCCGCCCCGGCCCGGCGCAATTAGAGCCGCGAGCGGCGGCCAACGCCAGGGGCCTGTTCTATCCGCAAGCCTTCGCTGAAGGAATCCCGTTAGGCGACGTCGTCGGCGGACGCGCGCGCTTTTGGCTTGGCCCAGTAGTCGGGCGCAGCCTTGGCGGCGGCGAGCTTGGCGGCATTCTCGAACCCCGGCGCCATTGACGCAGCAGTTCCCGGCATCACCGCGTGGTGATCGATGTTGAGCAGGCGCAGCCAACTTTGCTGGCCGAGCGTGAGCCCAATCATGCAGCCGAGCTCGACCAGCTCCGGCTCGTTGAAGTGGCGGTGGAGGCGGTCCCAGAAGACGTCGTCGGTGTCGAGGCGCCAGACGATCGCCTCGGCATAGGCGAGCGCCGCCTTCTGGCGCTCGTCATAGTTTTTCGAACGCTCGAAGTTCAACAGGTCGAAGACGTGGTCTTCCTTGACCGCCCCGCTCGCGGCCGCCTTCAGCGAGCGCTGGTTGCCGCAGTACTCGCATTGCACCGAGCGCGATACGTACAGGCGACAAAGCTCCTTCAGCGCATGGTCGACGACGCCGTTGCGGAAGACGTCGCGCCAGGAATTGGCGAAGAACCAGAAACAGGCGGGCACATGCGCGCGCACGGCCGAGCTTTCCGGCCGCGGCGTTCCCTCGCGCTGGCAGCGCTCCATTTCCTGGCGCATCTCGGCGTCCATCTTGTCAAGCGGGACGTAGCTGATTCGTTGTCGTGCCATGGGGATCCTCGTGGTCGGGCCCGACGCTGATCGGGCGCTGCCCATCGTCGAAGCGGGCCATCCTATCACGCCGGGCTTCACGATCACTCCCCTGCGTGCGCGTTGTCCGCAACCCGCAGGCCGATATAGCGGTCGAGCGCGGTGGCGTCGTTGAGCATGTCGGAGGAGCGCGCCCGATAGACGATGGCGCCGCGCTCGAGCACCACCACATCCTGCGTGAGCGAGAGCGCGATCTCGGCGTGCTGTTCGGCCAGCACCATGGCTGTCCGGCCCTCCGCGATCATGCGGCGGATCACGGTCACAAGCTCTTCGACGATGATGGGGGCGAGACCTTCGAGTGGCTCATCGAGCAGGAGGAGCGCCGGATTGGTCATCAGCGCGCGGGCGATCGCCAGCATCTGCTGCTCGCCGCCGGAGAGCTGGTTGCCCATATTGACGCGCCGCTCGGCAAGGCGCGGAAACAGGTCATAGACCCTTTCAAGCGTCCAAGCGCCCGGGCGCCCTGCGACCGTCAGATTTTCCTCGAGCGTGAGCGAGGGAAAAATCTCGCGTTCCTGCGCCACCCAGCCGATGCCAAGCCGCGCGCGTCGATGGGAAGCGACTTGCGTGATGTCTCGCCCGCGCCAAAGGATGGTGCCGCGCCGCAAGCTGGTGTAGCCCATGATGGTGAGGAACAGCGTGGACTTGCCGACGCCGTTGCGGCCGAGCACGGCAAGGCTGCCGCTCTCGGGCAACGCGAATGACACGTCGTCAAGCACGACCGCGTCGCCGTAGCCGGCGCGCACGTCGTGCAGCGCGAGTATCGGCTCAGCCATGGTGGGCCCGACCCAGGTAGACCTCGCGCACGCGCGGATCGGATGCGATCTGCTCGGGCGCGCCTTCCACCAGGATGCGCCCTGCCACCATCACGATGATGCGCGTGGCGAATCGGAACACCACGTCCATGTCGTGCTCGATGAACAGAACGGTGATATCCGACGAGATGCCGGCCACCGCCTTGAACAGTTCCCCGCTTTCGTCCTTGGGCACGCCTGCGGCCGGCTCGTCAAGCAGCAACACCTTGGGTTTTGATGCCAGTGCCAGCGCGATCTCGAGCAGACGCTGCTGGCCGTAGGCAAGCTGGCGCGTGGGACGATTGCAGTCAGCACCCAGCACGAGCATGGTGAGAATGCCGTAGGCCTCTTCGATCGCCTGCTCGTAGGTGGGCAGGCTGCGCCACCAGGTGCCGGCGTCCCCGTGCCGCTCACACACGGCGAGCGTTACCGCCTCGAGCGGGCTCAAATTGGGAAACAACGTGTTGATCTGAAACGTGCGTACCAGCCCGCGCTTGACTCGCATGGCGGGTTCGAGCCCGGTGATGTCCTCGCCGTCCAGCACGATCCGGCCGCTGTCGGGCTGCACCATTCCGGTGACCAGATTGATGAGCGTGGTCTTGCCGGCGCCGTTGGGCCCGATCAGGGCGTAGCGCGCGCCTTTCGGAATCGCGAGCTCGATGCCAGCCGCGACGACGAGCGAGCCGAAGCGCTTGTCGAGGCCGTGGGTGGCGAGCATCGGCCCGCTCACGATGCGCTCCGCCAGCGCGAAATGAGCCGCGCGAGGCCGCCGAGCACGCCGTTGGGCATGAAGATTATGACGGCGATCAGCAGCACGCCAAGCCAGAAATACCAGTACTGCGGATTAATGTCGGCGAGCTGGTCGCGCGCCACCATGAAGATCAGGGCGCCCACCAGGCCGCCATACAAGCGCCCCGCGCCGCCGAGCACCAGCATGACCAGCAACTCTGCGGACCGCTGAAAGCTCAACGAGTCGAGCGCCACGAACTCGGTGGTCTGCGCCAGCAGCCCTCCGGCGAGGCCGCCGA
>DATBWJ010000184.1:0-3354 GCA_036514935.1 Xanthobacteraceae bacterium | reverse complement strand
GCGCCCTCGGTGGCGCCGGCCGCGGACGCGCACGATCTCGGCATGGCCGCCGTGGATGGCCCGCCGGCGGGGAGCGCGGGGCCCGATCCCGCCGCCCACGAGGTCGACCTGCGCGAGGTCGTCCTGCCCGAAGTCGCCCGGCCCGAGGCCGCCCCGCAATCCCCACACGCTGGCGAGGCCGTGCCGGACGAGGCCGCCCAGGCTGTCGGTGCCGCCCACGAGGTCGTCGCCGTGGAAGCGCCCCCGCTCGCCCCGGCCGAGCCGGCGTCCTCCCCGGCCGAGGCGGATGTCGACTATTTCGAGGTGCGCCGGCGCGCGCAGGCCGCCGCCGCGCGCCGCCGGCGCCAAAGCATCCAGCTCGGCTTCGCGCGCCTGACCGCGGCGCTCGCCGGGGTGGTGATCGGGCTCGTCCTTGGCCGCACCGACGTCGTGCGCATCCTGCCGCAGACCGCCTCGCTCTACGCCGCCATCGGGCTGGCGGTGAACCTGCGCGGGCTTGCCTTCGAGGGCGTCAAGGCCGCGACCGAGACCCAGGACGGACTGCCGGTGCTGGTGGTGGAAGGCGCCATCCGCAACGTCACACGCGAGACGATCGAGCTGCCGCGCCTACGCTTTGCCGCGCGCGGCGCAACGGGCGAGCTTCATGCGTGGACGGCGCAGCCGGGCCGGGTGCTGCTGGCGCCCGCGCAGGCGCAGCCGTTCCAAACCCGCCTGGCGTCGCCGCCCTCCGACAGCCAGGAGGTGCTCGTGCGCTTCGTGAGCCGCCGCGACCTTATGGCCGCCGCCCGCTGAGGACAGGACATGGCCCGCATTCTGCTCGCCGAGGACGAGGAACCGTTGCGATCGCTGCTGGTGCGGGCGTTCGCGCGCGATCACGAGGTGACGGGGGTGCCCGACGGCGGCGAGGCACTCGACGCGCTCGTGCGCGAGGAGGGGCGTTTCGATCTCATCCTCACCGACATCCGCATGCCGGTGATGGACGGCATCGCGCTCGCGCTGGCCGCCGCGCGCGCCTATCCCGAGGTGGCGATCCTGCTGATGACCGGCTTTGCCGACCAGCGCGAGCGCGCGCACGGCCTCGACGCCCTCGTCCACGACGTGATCGCCAAGCCGTTCACGCTCGCCGACATCCGCCGCGCCGTCGACGACGCGCTGGCCGCCCGCCGGCGCCACTGAGGCCCGCATCGATCACGCGAGCGCCGCGTCACTCCTCCGCGTAGGGGCGCAGCAGCGGCGGCAGGCTCGGGTGCGGTCGGCCGAAGTCGGGCGCCGCCGAATCCTGGCCGAGTTCCACTATGCCGCGGCGGATGGCGCGCGTGCGCGCGAAGTGATCGAACAGCGCCTCGCCGTCGCCGCGGCGGATGGCGCGGGTGAGCTTCGACAGGTCCTCGTTGAAGGTGCCGAGCATTTCCAAGACCGCGTCCTTGTTGGCGAGGAAGACGTCGCGCCACATGGTCGGGTCGGAGGCGGCGATGCGGGTGAAATCGCGAAAGCCGCCGGCCGAGAACTTCATCACCTCCGAACTCGTGACCTGGCCGAGTTCTTCCGCCGTGCCGACGATGGTATAGGCGATGAGATGCGGCAGGTGGCTGGTGATGGCGAGCACGAGATCGTGGTGCTCGGCCGACATGATCTCGACCCTGGCGCCAAAGCCGCGCCACAGCGCGGCCAGCCGCTCGATCGCCTTGGCGTCGCTGCCCTCCAGGGGCGTGAGGATGCACCAGCGATCGATGAACAGCTCGGCAAAGCCCGAGTCGGGCCCGGAATGCTCGGTGCCGGCGACCGGATGGGCGGGGATGAAATGCACGTGGGCGGGAAGGTGCGGGGCCATGTCCTTGATCACCGCGCTCTTGACCGAGCCGACGTCGGAGACGATGGCGCCGGGCGCCAAATGCAGGCCGATCTCGGCGGCGACCGCGCCGCAGGCGCCGACCGGCACGCACACGATGACGAGGTCGGCGCCGGCGACCGCCTGCGCATTGGTCACAACCACGCGGTCGACCACGCCGAGTTCGGCCACGCGCGCGCGCGTCTTGGCCGAGCGCGCGGTCGCCACGATCTCGCGCGCCGCGCCCTGGGCGCGCGCCGCGCGCGCGATCGAGGAGCCGATCAGGCCAAAGCCGATGAGGGCGAGGCGGTTGAACAGGGGCGGGCTGAGCGTCATATTCCGCTCCCCTCTTCAGCCGTCATGCCCGCGCTTGTCGCGGGCATCCACGTCTACAAGCACTGCCCCAAGGGCTGCCAATGACGTGGATGGCCGGGACAAGCCCGGCCATGACAATGCGATGGTGAGGACGGCGTGCATCAGCTCTGCTTTCCGAGGAATTCCGCCAGCGCCGCCACCACCAGCCGGTTGGCCTCCTCGGTGCCGACGGTCATGCGCAGCGCCGCCGGCAGCCGGTAGCCGGCCACGCGGCGCAGGATCAGCCCGCGTCGGGTGAGGAAGGCGTCGGCCGCGCTCGCGCTCTCCACGTCCTTGAAGTGGATGAGCACGAAGTTCGCCACGCTCGGCGTCACCGGCAGGCCGAGCTTGCCGATCTCTGCGGTGAGCCAGGCCAGCCATTTTTCGTTGTGGGCGCGCGCGCGCTCGATGTGCGCCGGGTCGGCGAGCGAGGCGATGCCGGCGCGCATGGCGATGGTGGAGACGTTGAACGGGCCGCGGATGCGGTTGACCGCATCGACCACGTGGTCGGGCGCGTACATCCAGCCGAGCCGCAGCGCCGCCAGGCCATGGATTTTCGAGAACGTGCGGAGCATGACGGCGTTGTCCGAGGTGGCGACCAGCTCGATGCCGGCCTCGTAGTCGTTGCGCCGCACGTATTCGGCATAGGCCGCGTCGATGACGAGCAGCACGTGCGGCGGCAGGCCGGCGTGCAGGCGCTTGATCTCGTCGAACGGCAGGTAGGTGCCGGTGGGGTTGTTGGGGTTGGCGATGAACACGATCTTGGTCTTCGCGCTCACGCAGGCGAGGATGGCGTCGACGTCGGCGGTGTAGCTTGTCTCCGGCGCGACCACCGGCGTGGCGCCGCGCGCCAGCGTGTAGATCGGGTACATCAGGAAGCCGTGGGCGGTGTAGATCGCCTCGTCGCCGTCGACGAGATAGGCGGCGGAGAGGAAATTCAACAGTTCGTCGGAGCCCGCCCCGCACACGATGCGCGCGGGATCAAGCCCGAACGCCTTGCCAATCGCCGCGCGCAGCGCGCTCGCCGCCCCGTCCGGATAGTCCTCGATGTGGCTCGCCGCCCGGCAGGCGGCTCTCGCCCGGCACGTAGGGTTCGATTTCGAGTATGCCCGGCCGCGGTGCGGGCGAGGATAACGGCATTCCTGGTCTCGCTTGGTCTTGCATGGGCCGCA
>DATBWJ010000183.1:0-2811 GCA_036514935.1 Xanthobacteraceae bacterium | reverse complement strand
CGCCGCAACCAACACCTCAAGCCGACGGGACGGACCACCGGATGGCCAACACCAAGTCCGCACGCAAGGCGGCCCGCAAGATCGCCCGCCGCACGGTGGTCAACAAGGCTCGCCGCTCGCGCATGCGCAGCGCGGTGCGCGGGGCCGAGAGCGCGCTCGCCACCGGCGACAAGAAGGCTGCGCTCGAGGCGCTGAAGTTGGCCGAGCCCGAACTCGCGCGCGCGGCGCGCAAGGGCTTGCTTCACAAAAAGACCGCGAGCCGCAAGGTCTCGCGCCTCGCCCAGCAGGTCGCCAAGCTCTCCTGAGAAGTCGCGCACGCGACCACGCGCCATGCCGCGCCAGCGCGCGGCGATCGGATGTCGTGGACAGGCGTTGCGGCTGCAAGCTCGCGCGCGCGATGTCGACGCGCAGCTTTTGCCACCGCGCAGTTGCGGAAATGCAACAGCGATGCGCGAAACGTGCCGCGCACGGACATCCTGCATCGCCGCGTCATGACGCGCGCGCAACATCAAGGCGCCGCGCGCGGGGTTACCTATGATTTCTGCGCAGAAAAAATCGCGACGACAGAAAAGCTTACAGCCCAAGCGCGGCGCGGGACCTTGAAAACGTGTGAACCAGGTAAAATCGCACGCTGCCGCGGGCGCGCCAGAACCGAGGCTCGATGACGGTTGGACGACAGCGCGCAGCGCTTCGATTCCCGTCGTGGATTCAGACGCTTGCATCGCACGCGCGGGCCGTTGACCGAGCTTGGCCGCGCGCGCGCGCGTCCTCGCGCCGACACAGCCTTCATCATGCCCATTGCGGGGCGGGGGTGATTGTGTATTTTTGAAATCGTCGGTGGCAATCCACGACCTTTCAGTAAAGCGCATGAAATTGCGTTCATCTGCGGATGAAGAGCGATAGTTATTGCCTATAACTATCGGTCTCGGCATCGCAATCGTCGGGGGGTGGGTCAGTAAAAGTTCGGATATCATCGTCGCGGCATCGAAGTTGTACTCGGTCGATGCTGCGAAGGGGGTTCGTTTTCAGGAATTGCACCGTAGCGGGCAACAGGGACAATACGGCGGAGGGCGACATGACTGCGATGCGGCTCGGATCACGGCTTGGAAGCACGGCGGCAAACTTGCGCGCCGCTCAAGCGCCTCGTGCGCGCGCCAATCCTGATCGCGCGATCGCGTGCCCGCTCCCACTCACAACCACCATCCCACCATCGAGCGGATAACGCGACTGGCGCTTCGCACGCGTCGGCGCCTGCCTGCGCTGCGCAGCGTGCGCCCCACGCTCCTTTGAGACGGCGCTGTTCTCCTTGGTCGAATGCCCACGGCAGGCGATGCAGCGGGCGCGCGTGATCGGGCGTCGTCTCGGCTCAATCCCGTTCGATGCAAGGCTGGAAGTGCAAAAAACATGAACAGCGCGATTTCCACCGAGGACCTCGATCGCTGGACCCGCGTCAAGGAGCGGCTGCGGACCGAGGTCGGCGACGACATCTTTTCGAGCTGGTTCGGCCGCATGGAGATGGAAGGCTGCATCGGCGACATGGTGCGCTTCTCGGTGCCCACGAAGTTCCTCAAAAGCTGGATCCAATCGCACTACGCCGAGCGCGTGCTCGCCTGCTGGCAGGCTGAGGACACTGCGATCTGCAAGGTCGACCTGTCCGTGCGCTCGGCGGTCTTGCGCATGGCCGCCACGCCGGGGCCGAAGCCTTCCGCGCCCGCGCGTGATATCCGCGAGGCGAAGTGCGATGTCCGCGAGTTCCGCGGCCTGGCCGCCCCGGTCGCGGCCGCCCATGATGCACTCGGCGGCGCGCCGCTCGACCCCCGCCTCAACTTCGATACGTTCGTGGTCGGCCGTTCCAACACGCTCGCCCACGCCGCCGCCAAACAGGTCGCGCTCACCCACCGCGGCGACGCGGTGATGTTCAACCCCCTTTACATTCACGCCGGCGTCGGCTTCGGCAAGACCCACCTGCTGCAGGCGATCACCTGGACCGGGAACGCGCAGGGCGAACGCAAGGTGCTCTATCTGACCGCCGAACGCTTCATGTACGGATTCGTTTCGGCGCTGCGCACCCAGACCGCCCTCGCCTTCAAGGAGTCACTGCGCGCGATCGACGTGCTTGTCGTTGACGACCTGCAGTTCCTGCAAGGCAAGCAAACCCAGGCCGAGTTCTCCCACACGCTCAATTCGCTCATCGATGCCGGCCGCCAGGTTGTGGTCGCCGCCGACCGGCCGCCGCCCGACATCGAAAGCCTCGACGAGCGGGTGCGATCCCGCCTGGCAGGTGGCCTGGTAGTTGAGATGGGCCCGCTCGGAGAGGAGCTGCGGCTCGAGATTCTGCTCGCACGGGTGGCGGCCGCGCGCGCCCACCACCCGGGCTTCGACGTGCCGTCGGCGGTGCTGACCTTCATCGCGAAGTCCGTCACCCACAACGGCCGCGACCTCGAAGGGGCGCTCAACCGCCTGCTCGCCTGCAGCAAGCTGACGGGTCAGCCGATCACCATGGATCTCGCCGAGCGCGAGATGCGCGATCTGATCCGCGCCCCCGACCAGAGGCGCGTGAAGATCGAGGACATCCAGCGCATCGTGGCGCGCCACTTCAACGTCAGCCGCGGCGACCTGTTGTCGTCGCGCCGGACCGCCAACGTCGTGCGCCCGCGCCAGATCGCGATGTACCTTGCCAAGACGCTGACATTGCGTTCGCTGCCGGAGATCGGCCGCCGCTTCGGCGGTCGCGACCACACCACGGTGCTGCACGCCGTTCGCAAGATCGAGCACCAGGTCGGCAGCGACGCAGTGCTCGCCGAGGAAATC
>DATBWJ010000182.1:0-2138 GCA_036514935.1 Xanthobacteraceae bacterium | reverse complement strand
GCCACGCGCCCCGTGCCGCATCATCCCTTCGATGAAGCGCGGATTGACGGCGCGCCCGCGCACGATCCTGGCCAGCGCCGCATCGAGCGGCCGCGCCCGCGGGCGGTTGGGATCGGTCGTGTCGAGAACGATGAGATCGGCCTCGCGCCCGAGCGACGCTGCCGCCGCGGCGAAGCCGCCGATATGGGCGGCATCCTCCGCGCCTTCGAGGAGATCGCGCGAGGGATCGTCGCTTCCATGCAGCAGAAGATCGGCGGCGGCGACCCGCGCCGCGAAGGCGCCAGGCAGCGCCATGCCTTCCCCTTCCGCGCCGCCATAGACATGCGAGGTCGCGGCGAGATAGGCGGCGCCGATTGCCGCGCGGTCGCTGTCCTGCCCGAGCAGGTCCTCGACTCCCGCGCCATAGGCGCCCGGCGCCGTGCCGAAGATGCGGGCCAGCATTCCGCCGCCGTTGCTGCGTTGAGAGCGAGCCGAAGCGGCGAGAGGATTCTCGTCGTCCTCCTCCGCGCGTTCGGCCACTAATCTCGTGGCCGCGTCGATGAGCGCGATCTGCGCCGGGAAGAGGTCGCGGAACAACCCCGAGATGCGCCAGGTGACGTCGACGCGCGGGCGTCCCATGGCCGCAGGCGGCAGCACCTCGATGCCGGTGACCCGTGCGCTCGCTTTGTCCCACATGGGCCCGCAGCCCATCAGCGCGAGCCCTTGCGCGATCTCCTCGCCGCCGGTCCTGAGCGTGGCGCTGCCCCACAGATCGATGACGAGCGCGCGTGGCATCTCGCCATGGGTCTGGAGATAGAGGCGGATCACATCGTCCGCGGCCAGCCTGCCGAGCTCCATCGCGGTCGGCGTCGGCAGGAGGCGGGGATCGGCGGTGAACAGATTGCGTCCCGTGGGCAGCACGTCGCGGCGGCCGCGTTGCGGCGCGCCGGCCGGGCCTCCCGGCACGCGCTTGCCGTCGAGTGCGGCGATGAGGGCGTCGCGCTCGGCCTCGGCGCATCCCTGCCACAGGGGATCGGCAATGTCCGTCGCCGAGGGGCGCCCATAGACATGCAGCCCGTCCTTGATGGCGAGGTCCTTGAGGTCGCACAGCCAGGCGTCGATCTTGCGCAGCGCCTCGTCGGGATGAAACTCTCCTCCGAGGCCGGCCTCGCGGGCGAGGCCCGTGCTTTGCGCCGTCTCGATGATGAGGCGCGCCAGACGCTCGCGCCGCCGCCGGTCGAGCCCATCGGCGGTGGCATATTCGTCGACCAGCCGCTCGAGCTCCTGCGCCGCGGCTGAGAGCTCGGTATTGACCAGCGGCGGCGGCAGATGGCCGATGGTGACGGCGGCGATGCGGCGCTTGGCCTGCGCCGCCTCGCCCGGATTGCTGACGATGAAGGGATAGAACACGGGGAGCGCACCCACCACGGCCTCGGGGAAACAGGCGCTGGTCAGCGCCACGGCCTTCCCCGGCAGCCATTCGAGCGTGCCATGCGCGCCCATATGCACGATCGCGTCGGCCTTGACCATTTGCCTGAGCCACAGGCCGAAGGCGAGGACGGCATGGCGCGGCGGAAGGGTGGGATCGTGATAGGCGGCGCGCCGGTCTGAGGCGCGCCCGCGGTCGGGAGGAAGCGCCACCAGCACATTGCCAAACCCAACCGCGCGGAAGCGGAAGGCGCCGTCGCGGACATCGAGATCGTCTTCCGGCTCGCCCCAGGCCGCTTCGACGCGGAGACGGAGATCCGGCGGCAAATCGGCACAAAGCCGCACATAATCGGCCAAAAGCAGCGTGAATCCGGTCATTCCCGCTGCGAGCCGCTCAAGCAGCGCCGACCCGCTATCCGGTAGGTCTGCCACCCCATATCCCGCCGCCTTGAGGTCGGCGAGAAGGGCCACGACGCTGGCCGGCACGTCGAGGCCTACGGCATAGCCGGCGCGGCCGCCTGCCGCCGGGTAGTCGGGCATCAGCACCGCGATACGCCGTTGATTCCGCGGGACTTTCCGCAAATGCGCGAGGGCGGCGATACGGTCCGCCACCATGCCGATGCGGTCAGGCTCGGGGCGGCTGGCGAAGGCGGTGAAGGCGAGCGCCTCGTCCTTCGGCAGCGCATCCTTGAAGGCGATGGCGCCTGCCAGCACGCGGCCATCGAGCTCGG
>DATBWJ010000181.1:0-4434 GCA_036514935.1 Xanthobacteraceae bacterium | reverse complement strand
GGCGTCGTCTGCGTGCTCACGGGCGAGGACGTGGGCGCCGACGCCCTCGGCAGCCTGCTGCCCAATTTCATGCCGGAGGATATCGGCGGTCCCAAGGGCCTGCGCACGCGGCGGCCGATCCTGGTGCGCGACAAGGTGCGGTGCGTCGGCGACCGGGTGGCGATGGTCGTCGCCGAGACGCTCGCACAGGCGCGCGAGGCCGCCGAACTCCTGGAAATCGACTACGAGGCACTGCCGGCAGTCGTCCACGTTGAGGACGCGGTAACACCCGGCGCGCCCTCGGTTTGGGATGAATGCCCGGGCAACGTCTCCTTCACGCTCACGGTTGGCGAGGAAGCCGCGACCGAACGGGCGTTCGCGCGGGCCGCGCACCGCGTGTCGCTGCGGCTGGAAAACAACCGGGTGGCGCCGAACGCCATGGAGCCGCGCGCGGCGCTCGGCAGCTACGATTGTGCCAATGACTCCTTCACGCTCTACACAAGTTCGCAGGCCCCGCACGCCGTGCGCACCGCGCTCGCAAGCAACGTATTTGGGCTGCCGGAGACGAAATTCCGCGTCGTTGCGCCCGACGTCGGCGGCGGCTTCGGCGTCAAGGCCGACGCCTACCCGGAGGACGCGCTGGTGCTGTGGGCTTCGCGCCGCTGCGGCCGGCCGGTCAAGTGGGTGGGCACCCGGGCGGACGCGCTCATGGGCGACAACCACGGCCGCGACCAGGTGGTGCAGGCGGAGCTTGCGCTGGATGCCCAAGGCAAGATCCTCGCCGTGCGCACGCACGCGCTGCACGCGGTCGGCTCCTACATCGTCTCGGCCGCCTGCGCGCCGCTGATGTATTCGTTGCGCTACACGCCCGGCGCCTACGACATCCAGACGCTGTGGCTGACCACCAAGGCGGTCTTCACCCATACCTCGCCGCTCGGGGTCTATCGCGGTGCCGGCCGGCCGGAGGGCAATTACGTCATCGAGCGCCTGCTCGACCGCGCCGCCGTCAAGCTCGGCATCGGCGCCGACGAAATTCGCCGCCGCAACTTCATTGCGCCCGCCAAGATGCCCTATGCGACGCCGACCGGCTCGGTCTACGACAGCGGAGAATTCGAGCGGCTGATGAACGAGTGCATGCGGCTTGCCGACTGGCCAGGCTATGCGCAGCGCCATGCCGCCTCGCAGGCCGCCGGCAAGGTGCGGGGCCGTTCGGTCAGCTACTACATCGAGCACGCCGGTATCTTCAATGAGCGCATGGAGATGCACTTCGACCCCAGCGGCAACCTGACGATTCTCGCCGGCACCCATTCGCACGGCCAGGGCCACGCCACCACCTTCGCCCAGCTCGCCGGCGAATGGCTCGGCGTTCCCTTCGAGTCGATCCGCTACGTGCAGGGCGACACCGACATGGTGCCGTTCGGGCGCGGGACCTATGCCGCGCGCAGTTCTGTGCTCGGTGGCTCGGCGCTGAGAATCGCAGCCGACGCGATCATCGCCAAGGGCAAGACCATGGCGGCCCATCTGCTGGAGGCATCGGCCGCCGACATCGAATTCGCGGCCGGGCACTATCGCGTGCGCGGGACCGATCGCGCCGTATCGATGGTCGACACCGCCAAGGCGCTCTACCGGCAGGTCCTGCCCGCCGACGTCACGCTCGGGCTCGAGGCCAGCGCGACCTTCTCCGGAGACATTCCCAGCTATCCGAACGGCTGCCATGTCTGCGAGGTCGAGATCGATCCGGCCACCGGCGAGACCGCGATCGACCGCTATACCGTCGTCGACGATTGCGGATTGCCGATCAACCCGATGATCTGCGAAGGACAGATTCAGGGCGGCATCGCGCAGGGGATCGGCCAGGCGCTGATCGAGAAGGTTGTCTACGATCGCGGCAGCGGCCAGTTGCTGTCGGGCAGCTACATGGACTATGGCATGCCGCGCGCCGACGACATGGGCACGCTGACCACTCAATTCAGCTGCGTGCCGTGCAAGACGAACCCGCTCGGCATCAAGGGCATCGGCGAGTCGGGCGCGATCGGTGCGCCGCCCGCCGTGATCAATGCGGTCGTCGATGCCCTTCGTTCGCTCGGCGTCGATCACATCGACATGCCGGCAACCTCCTTTCGCGTCTGGCAGGCGATCCATTCTCGCGCCCGCGGCGACTAGAGCGGTTTCCACGCATCTTGAATCGTCATACGCGGGCTTGTCCCGCGTATCTCGCTTATGGACGCACCGTGCCTTCCGCATCGAGATGGCCGGGACAAGCCCGGCCATGACGAGGACGGTGGGTCAAGGCAACCGGGAAATGCGGTAGTTGGTTCTGCTTATCTCGTATTCCTACCTAGCGGCGACGCTTGCCGGATTAATTGATTGGTAGCTTCGAGCGGACACGGTTTGCCCTATGACGGTGCGCCGCCCCGAATGCGACCAGCGGATCGGTCCCTTCAGGCGATCGGCGCCTAAGACAAGCACGGCTGTGCGTTCGCGCCGACGAAGGAGCGGGGCGGTGAACGTAAGTCAACGCGCGTTCGTCAACAGGGGAGGCGCTGCTGTGCGGCTCATCCGCATGGCATGGCGCCTGGCGAAGCGGCGTATGCGGGCGGCGGTGCGTTTGGCGTGGCGCCATTCGAGCGATGGCGCGCGCGGGCGAAACGAGCACATCAAGAACGAACTCTGCTGCGCCGCCATCCATGAGCTGCGCACGCCGCTAACCTCGATTGCCGGCTCGCTGCAGCTCCTGCTGGCGGGCGCAGGCGGAGAACTGCCCAGCGCTGCCACGCGCCTATTATCGATCGCCGAAAGCAACTGCCAGCGGCTCGTCCGGCTCATCAACGACCACCTCGACGTCGAGAAGATCGAATCCGGCACGCTGCCCCTGCAACTTGCCCAAGTCGAGCTTCGATCGCTGGTCAGGCACGCCATCGAGGCCAATCGCGGCTTCGCCGACCAATACAGCGTGAGGATCTCGCTCGCGCGGGATGCTGATTCATTTCTTGTCGAGGCCGATGAGGATCGCCTCATCCAGGTCATCACCAACCTGCTCTCGAACGCCATCAGATTTTCACCGGCCGGCGAGGAGGTTACGGTCGGAATCGAGCGGGGCGACGCCGTTCGCATCTGGGTGCGTGATCGCGGACCAGGCATTCCGGCCGACTTTGCGGGGCGCATTTTTGAAAAATTCACCCAGGCCGAGGTGGTGGATGGCCGTCACAAGGGCGGCAGCGGCCTCGGGCTCTACATCGTCAGGCAGATCGTCAGCCAGCATGGCGGCACGGTCGGTTTCGAGCCCGCGGCCGGCGGCGGCGCGATCTTCTTCGTCGATCTGCCCGCAATGGCGGCACCTTCGCAAGGCGCTCCGTTCCGGGAGCAGGGCGCGGCGCCGCTTTCGCCGGCTGACAGCGAAGCGCGCGCGGCGGCGATGGGCGGCGCGAGGAGGCCGCGCATCCTGCACGTCGACGATGATGGCGACCTTCTGCAGGTGGTCGCCGACTCGCTGCACGAGGACGCCGCGGTGGTATCGGTCAATTCGATGGCCGCGGCGCGCCGGGCGATCGAGGAGGAGGATTTCGGCCTCGTCATCCTCGACCTTTCACTCTGGCACGCCTTCACCGGCGATTTGATGCCGGACTTGCGCCGTCGCGACGGCCGCAGAATTCCGGTGGTGGTGTTTTCTGGCAGCGAGGCCAACCCGATGGTCGCGGCACGGGTCGACGCCTGCCTCACGAAATCCCGCGATTCGATCGACCAACTCGTTGCGACAGTGCGCGGACTGCTGGCGGACGGGGCATCGCTGGGGCAGGCGCCACCGGAACGGGAGGTGGCATGATTCCGCTCCACGTGCTCTTCGTCGATGACGAGCCTGATATCCGGGCGGTCATCGAACTGTCGCTGGGCCTCGATCCGGTGTTCGTTGGGCGCGGCTGCTCGTCCGGGCCGGAAGCGCTCGCGACGGCCGCCGAATGGCGGCCTGATCTCATTCTGCTCGATGTCGTGATGCCCGGCATGGGTGGGCGGGCGACGCTGGCGAGGCTGCGGGAAGACCGACGCACGTCCGCCATCCGGGTCGTCTTCATGAGCGCGATGAGCGCGCGTGCGCACATGCGCGAGTTCCGCCGCTTCCTCGCGCTCGGCGCAGCCGGCGTCATCGCCAAGCCGTTCGACCCGATCACGCTGCCCTCGATATTGCGCCGCTATATGCCGACTGAGAGCAGGCTTGCGCCCGTGCGCGAGACATTCTTTCGGCGCCTGAGCGCGGATGCCGCCGAGCTTGCCGCCTGCCGGACGCACCTCGCGCAGCGGCACTCGCTCGCGGCCACGCTCAACCGGATCAGGGATATCGCGCACGCGCTCGCGGGCGTATGCGGCATCTATGGATTCGCCGGCATCTCCAGCGAATCGGCGGCGCTTGAGAAGACCGCCATCGGTGTGCTTGCCGGCGACGGCGCGCCGAGCGCGCTC
>DATBWJ010000180.1:0-2126 GCA_036514935.1 Xanthobacteraceae bacterium | reverse complement strand
CCCTTGTTGACCGGCCGACGTTTGATGCGCAACAGCCGTAACACCGCGGCGCGGTTCCTCGGGTCGCAGCCGAGACCGAAGCAATATTCGGTGGCGTAGGCGACCACACCGCCTTTCTGGATGACACGCGCGGCCTGGGCCAGCTTGCCGGAAATCACCGTGCCCGTTCCCGTGCGATGGCGCGATAGCCGATGTCTTGGCGGTATTGCGCCTTGGACCAGTGGATTTTCTTGACGAGTTCGTAGGCGTGTTTTTGCGCCGCGCCTACGGTGGCGCCGAGCGCGGTAACGCACAACACCCGCCCGCCGCTGGTCACCACATCCTTGCCCTTCAGCGCGGTGCCGGCGTGGAAAACCTTGCGGTCGGCTTCCGGTTTTTCCGGCAGGCCGGTGATGACATCGCCCTTGTTGTACGAACCCGGGTAGCCGCCAGCGGCCATCACCACGCCGAGCGCGGCGCGGCTGTCCCATAGCGTCTGCGCCCGGTCCAGTCTGCCGTCGAGGGCGGCCTCGATGAGTTCGATGAAGTCCGACTTCAGGCGCAGCATGACCGGCTGGGTTTCGGGATCGCCGAAGCGGCAATTGAACTCGAGCACCTTGGGTGTGCCGTCGGCGGCGATCATCAGCCCGGCGTAGAGGAAACCGGTATAGGGATGACCTTCCGCGCGCATGCCGCGCACGGTGGGCTCGATGACTTCGCGCATCACGCGCGCATGAATCGCGGGCGTGACCACGGGCGCGGGTGAATACGCCCCCATGCCGCCAGTGTTGGGGCCGGTGTCGCCGTCGCCGACGCGCTTGTGATCCTGTGAGGTGGCCAGTGGCAATACATGTTCACCGTCCACCATGACGATGAAGCTCGCCTCCTCGCCGGTGAGGAATTCCTCGACCACCACGCGGTGCCCGGCCGCGCCGAAGGCGTTGCCCGCGAGCATGTCGCGCACGGCGGCCATGGCCGCGTCCACGGTCTGCGCGATGATCACACCCTTGCCGGCCGCCAGGCCATCGGCCTTGACCACGATGGGTGCGCCAACTTTCTTGATGTAGGCCGCGGCGGCGGCGACGTCGGTGAAGTTGCCGTAGGCGGCGGTCGGGATTTTGTGGCGCGCGAGGAAATCCTTGGTAAAGGCCTTCGAGCCTTCGAGCTGAGCAGCGGCCTGGGTCGGACCGAAGCAGCGCAGACCGGCGGCGCGAAACCGATCAACCACCCCAAGCACCAGCGGCACCTCGGGACCGACGACGGAGAGGTCAATTTTGTTCTGCTGCGCGAACCGGAGCAGGCCGTCCACATCTTCCGCGGCGATCGCGACATTCTCGCACCGGGCCTCGCGCGCGCTGCCGGCATTGCCGGGCGCGACGAAGACTTTTTCGGCCTGGGGCGACTGCGCAATTTTCCACGCCAGCGCGTGCTCGCGCCCGCCACCGCCGATAATGAGAATTTTCATATTATTAATTTTCACCGCAAAGGCGCAAAGGACGGTCGCTCCTGCGCTCGCGACATTCGTACGTCCCTGTACAGCACAAAGAAAAACATGGGAGAGCTAAAACTGAGAATCTCCATTTTATTTTTCTTTCCTTTGCGCTCTTCGCGCCTTTGCGGTGATAACTCTTAATGCCGGAAATGCCGCATGCCGGTGAACACCATGGCGATGCCGTGCTGGTCGGCGGCCTCGATGACCTCCTTGTCGCGCATCGAGCCGCCCGGCTGGATCACGGCGGTGACGCCGACCTCGGCCGCCTGGTCGAGCCCATCGCGGAACGGAAAGAAGGCGTCCGAGGCCATGACGCTGCCGCGCACCTCGAGCCCGGCGTCGGTGGCCTTGATCGAGGCGATACGGGCGCTGTAGACGCGGCTCATCTGGCCCGCGCCGACGCCCACGGTGCGCCCCTCCTTGCCGTACACGATGGCGTTGGACTTGACGAACTTGACCACTTTCCACGCGAACAGCAGATCGCGCAGTTCCTGTTTGCTCGGCGCGCGTTTCGTGACGACCTTGAGGTCTTTTTCCGTCACCATGCCGTGGTCCGCGTCCTGCACCAGCAGGCCGCCGGTCACGCGCCGCATATCCATGCTCGCCGGACGCGTCGCCCCCCAGGCGCCGGATTCGAACACGCGCACGTTGGGTT
>DATBWJ010000179.1:0-5233 GCA_036514935.1 Xanthobacteraceae bacterium | reverse complement strand
CCGCCGGCCCGATCAGGTCGGCCAGGCGCGCCTCCACGTTCATGTGGATGTCCTCGAGCGCGCGCTTGAAGCGGAATTTGCCACCCTCGATTTCTGAGCAGATCTTGTCTAGACCGCGGGCGATCTTTTTCGCATCCTGTGCCGAAATAATGCCGCGTTTGGCGAGCATCTCGGCGTGCGCCTTGCTCGCGGCGATGTCCTGGCGAAAAAGCTTGCGGTCGACGTCGATGGAGGCGTTGATCTCGGCCATGATCGCGGCGGGCTCCTCGCCGAAGCGGCCGCCCCACATCTTGTTGCTCATGGCTTGGTGCTCATGGCCGGGTTCTTTCGATGACGACCGCTCCCACCGCCCGCTGGCAGCGACCCATCCTTATCGCCGCCGCAGCGCTCGCCGTGCTGGCGGCGGTATACGGGATCGCCGGCGTTACGCGCAATCCGGCCGATGAGGCCTGCCGGGGAGCCGCCGCGGCCGCGCAGCGACTTGCGCCGCTCGCGCGCGGGGAGATGGCGGCCGTGCAGGTCGCGCGCGAGCCGCGCGCGCTGCCGGCGCTGACGTTTTCCGACGCGAAGGGCGCGCAAAAATCGCTCGCCGACTGGCGCGGGCGCACGGTGCTGCTCAATCTGTGGGCGACGTGGTGCGTGCCCTGCCGCAAGGAAATGCCGGCGCTCGCGGCACTCCAGCGCGCGCTCGGGGATGCGGATTTCGAGGTCGTCGCCGTCAACATCGACACGCGCGAGCCCGACAAGCCGAAGGCCTGGCTGCGCGAATTGGGCATCACCGCGCTCGCCTACTACGCCGACCCGAGCGCAAAAGTGTTCCAGGACCTCAAGCTCGTCGGCAAGGCCATCGGCATGCCGACGACGCTCCTGGTCGATCCCGCCGGCTGCGAACTCGCCACCCTGGCCGGCCCGGCCGAATGGGCGAGCGCGGACGCCGTGGCGCTCGTGCGCGCCGCGCTCGGGCGCTAGAGCGCTCAGGCGAGCTTGTCGATCTTGGCCGCCAGCTCGGCCTGCACGCGCTTGGACGCCGTCTGCGCGGTGATCTGCACGGTGCCGGTGATCTGGCTGTAGGCGGCGCTGAAGAAGGCACTCGCCGCGACCGTGCTGTCGGCAAGGAATCGCTCGCTCATGCGCACGCGCTGCTTGCGCCACGCCTCCGCCTGCTCCCAGGCCGAGGCGCGCTGGAGCCACTGGAAGCGCTTGATCTGGATGGTCATGGCCGCGTCCCGCCGCGGTCGCCGTCATCGCGAGCCCCAGCAGGGGGCGCGGCGATCTCAGCCCACTCGACACCGGCTGAGCGGACCAGATTGCTTCGCGGGGCTTCGCCCAGCTCGCAATGACCGCGAACAACTCGACCCCGATGCATCCCGCTATAGGCGCGCCTAGTTAACGCTTCGTTGGGAGGACGCGCCGGGCGCCGGCCGGGTGCCGGCTTCCCGGCGAGCGCGGAAGTCGCTACCATCCGCGCCGATCTCGCAGCCGTCGCAATCCCGAGGGGGTCTTGTCATGAACGCCCATCCACCGGCGCGCGCCCTGCGCGGCGCGCAGGTCTTTCGCGGCGCGGCGCTCGCTCTGGCGCTCGCTCTGGCGCTCGCTCCCATGCTGGTCGCGGGCGCGCTGGCCCAGGATTATCCGAGCCGTCCGATCAAGATCATCGTCGGTTTTCCCCCCGGCGGCGGCGTCGACACGGTGGCGCGGCTCCTCGGACAGGAGATGGCCAAGAGTCTTGGCCAATCGTTCATCGTGGAGAACCGTGCGGGCGCGGCCGGCACCATCGGGGCGGCGGCGGCCGCGCGCAGCGAGCCCGACGGCTACACGCTGGTCATGCTGCCGGGCGGCCACCCGCTCTATGGGGCGACCTACAAGTCGCTGCCGTTCGACGTGGTCGCCAGCTTTGAGTGGATTTCGACCATCGTCACCTTGCAGTTCCTGGTCGCGGTGCGCGGCGACTCCAAGTTTAACTCGCTGCGGGAGGTGCTCGCCGAGGCGAGGAAGGCGCCGCAGTCGGTCTCGTTCGCCAGCGCAGGGGTCGGCTCCACCCACCATCTCACCGGCGAGCTGATCGCGAGCCGCAGCGGCGTCAAGCTCCTGCACGTGCCCTACCAGGGCGACGCGGCGGCGGTGAACGCGCTGCTCGGCGGCCAGGTCGACTTCACCCTCGCCACCCCGACGCAGGCGGTGGGCAACATCGAGGCCGGCAAGATGCGCGCGCTGGCGGTGACGGGCAACACCCGCTGGGTGCGGCTCAAGGACGTGCCCACCGTCGAGGAGGCCGCCGGCCTCAAGGATTTTGACGTGCGCACGTGGTTCGGCCTGGCCGGCCCCGCGAACATGCCGCGGCCGGTCGTCGAGCGCCTCAACACCGCGCTGCGCCAGGCGCTGGCCGTGCCGGAGGTGCGCGAGCGGCTGGAGAAGATCGGCGGCGACGTGCGGCCAAGTACGCCGGAGGAGTTCAAGAACCGCGTCGCGCGCGAATTGCAGATGTGGAACAAGGTGGTCGAGGAGGCTAAGTTCGAGAAGCTGTAGCGCTTCGGCATGATCACGGATCGCTTCGGCGTGACCTGAGATGGTGATCGTCGCCACCCCTTGAGCGCGGCCGGATGAAGGAGGCTTCAATGCCCTATGTCGATGGATATGTCGTGCCCGTGCCGAAGAAGAATCTCGCGGCCTATCGCCGGATGGCGCGCAAGGCCGGCAAGGTGTGGCGCGAGCACGGCGCGCTCGAATTCCGCGAATGCGTCGCCGACGATGTCAAGAAAGGCAAATGGACGTCGTTTCCGCAGAGCGTGAAGCTGAAGCCGGGCGAAACCGTGGTGTTCTCCTACATCGTCTACAAGTCGCGCAGCCAGCGCGACCGTGTCCTGGCGAAGGTGATGAAGGACCCGCGCCTGGCCGACATGATGGAACCAAGCGCGATGCCGTTCGACGGCAAGCGCATGATCTGGGGCGGCTTCAAGACGATGGTCGAACTGTGACGGCGCCGGCCGCAGTCAGCGCGTCGGCACCGGCTTCTCGCCGCGATAGTCGTAGAAGCCGCGCTGGGTCTTGCGGCCGAGCCAGCCCGCCTCGACGTATTTGACGAGCAGCGGGCACGGCCGGTACTTCGAGTCGGCAAGGCCCTCGTGCAGCACCTGCATGACCGCGAGACAGGTGTCGAGCCCGATGAAGTCGGCAAGCTCGAGCGGCCCCATGGGATGGTGGGCGCCGAGCCGCATGGCGGTGTCGATCGCCTCGACGCTGCCGACGCCCTCGTAGAGGGTGTAGACCGCCTCGTTGATCATCGGCAGCAGGATGCGGTTGACGATGAAGGCGGGAAAATCCTCCGCCACCGCCACCGTCTTGCCGAGCCGGGCGACGAAGGCCTTGGTGGTCTCGAAGGTGACATCCTCGGTCGCGATCCCGCGGATGAGTTCGACCAGCTCCATCAGCGGCACCGGGTTCATGAAATGGACGCCAATGAACTTGTCGGGCCGGTCGGTCGCGGCGGCGAGCCGCGTGATCGAGATCGAAGAGGTGTTGGTGCCGATGATGGCATCCGCCTTGAGGTGCGGGCAGAGCTGCGTGAAAATCTTGCGCTTGACGTCCTCGTTCTCGATCACCGCCTCGATCACCAGATCGCAGTCGGCGAAGGCGTCGAGGCCCAGCGCCGGCTCGATGCGCCTGAGCGCCGCCTGGCGCTCGTCCTCGCTGATGCGCTGGCGGGCGACCTGGCGCGCCATGTTGCCGTTGATGGTGGCGAGCCCGGCCTTGATGCGGTCCTCGGTCACGTCGTTGAGCATGACGCCAATGCCGGCCAGCGCGCAGACATGGGCGATGCCAGCGCCCATCTGTCCGGCGCCGATCACGCCCACCTTGCGAATGTCTTGCGCCATAGGTTCGTCCGATCGCGAACAGCCTGTGTCAAAACGGAATCAATTCAGGTGTGCTCACCCCATCCCCGTCATCGCGAGCCCCCGCAAGGGGCGAAGCGATCCCCTGCTTGTCTGGATTGCTTCGGCGGGCTGCCCCCGCCTCGCAATGACGCCGACATGATTCGATTGGAAATCATCCCTCTGTAGCCTCGCCCTGCCGACCTCACGGGCCAGGCCAAGGTCCCCACAGCGTCCATCATTGACGGGCGGCCGGGTCAAGCCCCATATGAGCGCTGATTTGCCGCGCACCGCCGGTCCGCGGGCTTGGCCCGCGCACGGCGTCAAGGCTGGTGGTGAGGCGATCACCCCTTCACCTTGTCGAGTTCCTGCGCCAGCTCGGGCAGCGCCTTGTAGAGGTCGGCGACCAGGCCGTAGTCGGCGACCTGGAAGATCGGCGCTTCCTCGTCCTTGTTGATGGCGACGATGATCTTAGAATCCTTCATGCCGGCGAGATGCTGGATCGCGCCCGAAATGCCGACGGCGATGTAGAGCTCGGGCGCCACCACCTTGCCGGTCTGGCCGACCTGCCAGTCGTTGGGCGCATAGCCGGCGTCCACCGCCGCGCGCGAGGCCCCGACCGCCGCTCCCAGCCGGTCCGCCACCGGTTCGAGATATTTTGCAAAATTCTCGCGCGACTGCATGGCGCGGCCGCCCGAGATGATGATGCGCGCCGAGGTCAGCTCCGGGCGCTCCGACTTCGACAGTTCCTCCCCGACGAACGAGGAGATGCCCGGATCGGCCGGCGGGGCGATGGCCTCGACCGGCGCGGTGTTGCCTTCGCCGGCTGCCGGGAAGGTCGAGGTGCGCACGGTGATGACCTTGATCGGGTCGCGGGACTTCACGGTCTGCACCGCGTTGCCGGCGTAGATCAGCCGCTCGAACGTGTCGGGGGCGAGCACCTTGACGATATCGGAGATCTGCATGACGTCGAGGCTGGCCGCCACGCGCGGCATGTAGTTCTTGCCGTTGGTGGTGGCGGGGGCGACGATCGCCTGGTAGCCGGGCGCCAGCGCAACGAGCAGCGCGGCCACCGGCTCGGCCAGCATGTGCTCGTAGGCGGGCGCGTCGGCCAAGAGCACCTTGGCGACGCCAGCAAGGCGCGCGGCCGCCTCGGCGACCGGGCGGCAGCCCTGGCCGGCCACGAGCACGTGCACGTCACCGCCGAGCGCGGCGGCGGCCGACAGCGCCTTGGCGGTGGCGTCCTTGAGGGTCTTGTTGTCGTGCTCGGCGACGAGCAGGGCGGTCATGCCAGCACCCCCGCGTCCTTGAGCTTGGCGACGAGTTCGGGCACCGAGGCGAGCTTGACGCCGGCCGTGCGGCCC
>DATBWJ010000178.1:0-4720 GCA_036514935.1 Xanthobacteraceae bacterium | reverse complement strand
CCGCTCATCATCTCGGCGAGAAGCCTGCCGGTCACCGCGGCGAGCGTCAGACCCCAATGGCCGTGGCCGTAAGCGAGCCACAGGCCGGGCAGGCCGGGTGCGCGGCCGATGACCGGGCGCGAATCCGCAAAGCACGGCCGGCAGCCCATCCACGGCACCGCCTCGACCGCATCGCCGAGCGTCAGCAGTTGGCGCGCGCGCGGCGTCACGCGCGCAAGTTGCACCGGCGTCGGCGGCGCGTCGCGGGCGGCGAACTCCACCCCGGTGGTCAGGCGGATGCCCTGCTCCATCGGCGCCAGGCAATAGCCGTTGTCGATGTCGACCACCGGGCGCGCCAGGGCGGCGTTGCCAGCGGAACGGAAATGGCGGTGATAACCGCGCTTGACTGCGAGCGGCAGCCGCAGGCCGAGCGGATCGAGCACGTCGGGCGCCCACGGCCCGAGCGCCACGACGACCTCGGAGGCATCGAGCCGACCGGCCTCGGTATCAAGCCGCCAGTGCCCGCCCGCGCGATGGAGCGTGCGGGCATCGCCCCTAAGCGCGATCCCGCCGAGCGCCGCCAAGCGCTCGGCATAGGCGCGCGTAAGCGCGAGCGGGTTCGACACGCTCGCCACCTGGTCGAGGAACAGCGCATGGCGGAACACTGGCGCCAGCGCGGGTTCGAGCGCCAAGGCGCCGTCGGCGTCGAGCACCTGCCAGCGCAGCCCCAATCGCTCGGCGATCTCGCGCTCGCCCGCATTGCGCGCAAACGAACGGTCGCTGCGAAAAAGCTTGAGCCAGCCGTTCTTGCGCAAAAGCTTCTCGGCGCCCGATTCGGCCATCAGCGCTTCGTGCTCGGCGAGCGCGCGCGCAAACAGCGGGCGCATGAGGTGCGCAGTCTCGATCATGCGGTGGGGGCGCGACCTGGCGCGATAGGCGATGAGCCAGGGCGCGATCTGTGCGAGGTAGCGCAGGTGATAGTTCGCCTCACCCGCGCGCTTGAACGCGATGCGCAACAGGCCTGCGACATCGGGGAAGGGGTGGGGAAAGACCGTGTCGCCCTCGATGATGCCGGCATTGCCGTAGGAGGTGCCCTGTCCAACGCCGGCGCGCTCGACGAGCGTCACTGCCAGCCCGCGCTTGGCGAGGTGGAGCGCGATCGCGGTACCGATGATGCCGGCGCCGAGCACGAGCGCATCGGTGCGAGCCATGGCAATCCTCGTGGGGGCGGCGACTGCGGTGCCGGCCTGTTATAGCGGACGCGCGCCGAAATCCCGCGGCCGCGAGCAGGCCGCGAGCAGGCCGCTGTAGCTCGCGCGTTGCCCCTGCGCGCGCTGCGTGTTAGGCCACGGGCGCCGGAGAGCGTCATGCGCCCGTTGCTCGTCGCCCCCTCCATCCTCGCCGCCGACTTCGCAAGACTCGGCGAGGAGGTGCGCGCGGTCGATCAGGCGGGCGCCGACTGGATCCACGTCGACGTCATGGACGGCCATTTCGTGCCCGCCATCACCATCGGCCCCGACGTGGTGAAGGCGCTGCGCCCTCACAGCAGCAAGACTTTCGACGTGCATCTGATGATCGCCCCGTGCGATCCCCATATCGAGGCCTTCGCCAGGGCCGGCTCCGACATCATCACCGTGCACGTGGAGTCCGGGCCGCACGTGCATCGCTCGCTGCAGGCGATCCGCGCCCTCGGCAAGAAGGCAGGCGTCACGCTCAACCCCGGCACGCCGGTCACGACCGTCGAGAACGTGATCGACCTCGTCGACCTTATTCTCGTCATGTCGGTCAATCCCGGCTTTGGGGGCCAGTCGTTCATCCCGGCGGTGCTCGACAAGATCGCGCGCCTGCGCGCCATGGCGGGCGGGCGCCCGATCGACGTCGAGGTCGATGGCGGGATTACCGCCGAGACCGCTCCGCAGGTCGCGCGCGCGGGCGCCAACGTGCTGGTCGCCGGCTCGGCGATCTTCAAAGGCGGCAAGCCCGAAACCTATCGTCCCGCCATCGCGGCGATCCGCAATGCCGCGGCGCTTGCGCGTGGCGAGGCGGCGTAGGCTTCGTTGATCCTTCGAGAGATGGCCGGATTACGCTCCGTCCGGCCCCTGCCATTGCTGGAATTGCAATAACCCTATTTGGGTATTATCATTCCCAAAATGGGTATGAAGTCGGGGGCAAACATTGGCCTGGCAGGCGCGCTGTTTTCTCGCGTGCGGTTGCGTGTGCTAAGTCTACTGATCGCGCAACCCGACCGACAGTTTCATGCTGCCGAAATCATTCGACTCGTCGGCTCAGGTTCTGGCGCCGTGCAGCGGGAACTCAAGAGACTGAGCGAATCCGGCATTTTGGCTGCGACGACGTTTGGCAATCGCAAGGTCTACCGCAGCAACCGCGAGTCTCCAATTTTCGCAGAGCTCCATGGCCTGATCGTCAAGACCGTCGGCCTCATCGAGCCGCTCCGATTGGCTCTCAAGCCACATCGTTCCGCAATCGAAGTCGCATTCGTCTACGGCTCCGTGGCCAAAGGCAAGGACACCGCCACAAGCGACATCGACCTCATGATCATCGGCAATCGGCTCGCCTACAACGAGATCTATGCCGCGCTTCACAGAGCGGAAAAGGCGCTTCTGCGGCAAGTCAATCCAAACCTGATGAGCAGAACCGAGTGGGCTCGAAAGCTCGCCGACAAGAGCCCATTTGTAACCAATGTGTTGCGGGAACCGAAGCTCTTTGTCTTCGGGACGGACAATGACCTCAAGGGAATTGGATAACCTGGTCCAATCCGGACTGCTAAAGGCTGAACAGGGGGATCAGAGAGAATTCGACGGATTGCTCAACTCCGGTCGAAAGCGGCTGGCTGATGCCAAGGTGCGCGGCCTTTCGCCCGAAGGTCGATTTTCGCTCGCTTATGACGCCGCGCACGCGTTCTCGCTCGCCGCCTTGCGCTGGCATGGGTATCGCCCGGATAGGAAGCGCTTTGTGGTATTTCAGGCGCTACAGCACACCCTCGGCCTGACAGCGGATGTCTGGCGCGTTCTCGACAAGTGTCACAGGGCCAGAAACCTCGCCGAGTACGAAGGCTATTTCGAAGTTGACGCGCAACTACTTGCTGAACTGCTCGCGACAACCGAACGACTTTGCAAGGCAGTCGAGCGCCTTGGGCCGATCCATAAAGCACCGTCAAAACGCTAAGCGCGCAGCCATGTGGAGTTTGGCGCGCCGCAGGATCATCGGTTCGACAACACCGTTCCGGGATACGATAGGGAAAATCCGTCTACCGGCGGTAGGCGCAGCCGCCGGGCCATGGTAGGTCACAACCCAGCACGCGAGACACCCCATGATCCCCCGCTATACCCGCCCCGAGATGGCGGCGATCTGGGCGCCGCAGACGCGCTACCGCATCTGGTTCGAGATCGAGGCGCACGCCGCCGACGCCATGGCCGACCTCGGCATCGTGCCGCCGGAGGCCGCGCGCGCGATCTGGGCGAAGGGCAAGGACGCCACCTTCGACGTTGCGCGCATCGAGGAGATCGAGCGCGAGGTCAAGCACGACGTCGTCGCCTTCCTCACCCATCTCGCCGAGATCGTGGGGCCTGAGGCGCGCTTCGTCCATCAGGGCATGACGTCGTCCGACGTGCTCGACACCTGCTTCAACGTCCAGCTCGTGCGCGCGGCCGATCTGCTGATCAAGGACGTCGACGCCTTGCTTGCCGCGCTCAAGCGGCGCGCCTTCGAGCACAAGCTGACCCCGACCATCGGGCGTTCCCACGGCGTGCACGCCGAGCCGACCACATTTGGGCTCAAGCTCGCCTCCGCCTATGCCGAATTCGCGCGCGCGCGGGCGCGCCTGGATGCCGCGCGCAAGGAGGTCGCGCACTGCGCGATTTCCGGGGCAGTCGGCACCTTCGCCAATGTCGATCCGCGCGTGGAGGCGCACGTCGCCAAGACGATGGGGCTGAGGGTCGAGCCGATTTCGACCCAGGTCGTGCCGCGCGACCGCCACGCCATGTACTTCGCCACGCTGGCGGTCATCGCCTCCTCGATCGAGCGGCTCGCCACCGAGATCCGCCACCTCCAGCGCACGGAGGTGCAGGAGGCGGAGGAGTTCTTTGCGCCAGGGCAGAAGGGCTCCTCGGCCATGCCGCACAAGCGCAACCCGGTGCTGAGCGAGAACCTGACCGGCCTTGCGCGCATGGTGCGCGCCTACGCGCTGCCGGCGCTCGAGAACGTGGCGCTGTGGCACGAGCGCGACATCTCGCACTCCTCGGTCGAGCGCATGATCGGGCCGGACGCCACCGCCACGCTCGACTTCGCGCTCCACCGGCTCACCGGCCTCATCGACGCGCTCGTGGTCTATCCCGCCAACATGAAGAAGAACCTTGAACGGCTGGGCGGCCTCGTGCACTCGCAGCGCCTTCTCCTCGCGCTCACGCAGAAGGGCCTCTCCCGCGAGAACGCCTACCGGCTGGTGCAGGCCAGCGCCATGAAGGCGTGGCGCGGGGAGGGCGACTTTCTCGCGCTCATCAGGGCGGACCCAGAGATCGCGCGCGCGCTCACCCCGGCCGAGATCGAAGCCTGCTTCGACCTCGACTATCACCTCAAGCACGTCGACACGATTTTCCGGCGCGTGTTCGGGCCAGCCTGACGACGCCCGCTCAGTTGCCGGTGGCGGGTTTTGCCGGCGGCGGCGGCGCGAGCGACTGAGGCGGCTGCGCAGCGCCGGCGCGTGGCTGGCCTTTATCCGAAC
>DATBWJ010000177.1:0-3642 GCA_036514935.1 Xanthobacteraceae bacterium | reverse complement strand
CCGAGTGTGCGTTTTCCCCCCCTCCGATCGCGCCAAGCGCGGTCGTGCTCCCCCGCAAGGGGGGAGCGGGGAACAAGCGGCACCGCTACAGGATCAATTGCGCTACCCGGTGGAGCCGAAGCCGCCCGGCCCGCGCACCGTGCCGCCAAGCGCGTCGGCGGCAACGATCTCGACCGAGGCGACGGGCGCGATCACCAGCTGCGCGATGCGCATCCCGCGGCGGACGAGGAAGGGCTCGCGGCCGTGGTTGATCAGCAGCACCATCAGCTCGCCGCGATAGTCGGAGTCGATGGTGCCGGGACTGTTCAGCAGAGTCACCCCGTGCTTCAGCGCCAGGCCGGAGCGCGGGCGGACTTGCGCCTCATAGCCTGGCGGAAGCTCGAGCGCGAAGCCGGTGGGAACGAGCGCGCGGGCTCCCGGCAGAAGCTCGACCGGCTCCGCTTCCGGCACGCCAGCGACGACGTCGAGACCCGCGGCGTGCTTTGACTGATAAGAGGGCAGCTTCAGCCCGTGCCCGTGGGGGAGCCTGAGCACGCGGACCGTGACGCGAAGCTGCCGCGCCTCGCTCATTCAGCGGCCGAACGGAGCGCGGAGAGCGCGTCAGCGGCGCGGGCCAGAAGCCGCGCCGCCGTCTCGTCCTTGCTGAGGGGTGGCCAATCCTCCACGCCCGAGGCGGTGACGAGATGGATTTGCGTGCTGTCGCCGCCCATCGCTCCGGTCCCCGGCCAGACGTCGTTGGCGACGATCCAGTCCGCCCCCTTGGCGCGGCGCTTGGCGACCGCGTTCTCGATCAGATTCTCCGTCTCGGCGGCAAAGCCGATGACAAGCCGCGGGCGCTTAGGGCCGGGCTTGGCGATGGTGGCAAGAATGTCGGGGTTGAGCGCCAGCTTCAGCTCGGCCTCCACCTGATTTTGCTTCTTCAGCTTCTGCGGCGCCTCATCGGCGGCGCGCCAATCGGCAACCGCCGCGGCGCAAATGACGATATCGGCAGGAAGCGCGGCAAGGGTCGCGGCAAGCATCTCATGTGCCGTCTCGACCTTCACCACGGTGACGCCTTGCGGATCTGGCAGCGCGACAGGACCGCTCACCAAGGTCACCTCGGCGCCGAGCGCGGCGGCGGCGCGCGCCAAGGCATGGCCCTGCTTGCCGGAGGAGCGGTTGGCGATATAGCGCACGGGGTCGATCGGCTCTTGCGTGGGACCGGAGGTGATCAGCACGCGGCGGCCGGCAAGCGTACGAAGGGACGTGCCTCGGGCAAGCGGCGCCGCCGCTCCGAGCAGCCGTTGGATGGCTTCGAGGATCGCTTGCGGCTCAGCCATGCGGCCCGGCCCATATTCGCCGCAGGCCATCTCGCCCTCGTCGGGGCCGACAAAGAGGATGCCGTCGGCCTTAAGCGTCGCCAGGTTCCGCCTTGTGGCGGGGTGCTGCCACATGCGCACATTCATGGCGGGCGCGGCGAGCACGGGCTTGTCGGTGGCAAGCAGCACGGCGGTGGCGAGGTCGTCGGCGAGCCCATGCGCCATCTTGGCGAGGAGATCGGCGGTCGCCGGCGCGATCACGATCAAATCCGCCTCGCGCGACAGGCGGATGTGCCCGATCTCGGCCTCATCCTTGAGGTCGAACAGATCGGTGAAAGCCTTCTCCTCGGTGAGCACCGAGAGCGAGAGCGGGGTGACGAACTCGGCGCCACCTTTTGTCACGATCGCCCGCACCGAGGCGCCCCGCTCCTTCAAGCGGCGCACCAGCTCGAGGCTCTTATAGGCGGCGATCCCGCCGCCGACGATCAAGAGGATGCGCTTGCCTTGCACCTGCTTCCTCACGCGTTGTCATGCCCGCGAAGGCGGGCGTCCAGTAGCCACCGACTTTACCAGCAACGTCCTGCGGTGGTTACTGGATTGCCCGGTCAAGCCGGGCAATGACAAGAAATAGGGTTAGCGGTCAACACTCAAAAGAGCAGTGTAAGCGCGATGGCGGCAAGAGCAATGGCGCCGACCCAGATGCCGATGCGGCTGGCCCTATTCTCGCGGCCTTGCGCCTCGGCCAGGCGTTCGACGGTGTGGTCGTCGAGCCGCAAACCTTCCTCGGCCATGGCCGACAAGGCTTCGGCGGTGCGCTCGGCCTGGCCGAGCAGCTTCGGAATGTCGCCCATAAAGCGACCCACGCTCACCGCGCCTTCCGCCGCGGCTTCGAACTGGGCGCCGGCGCCGAACTCCTGCTCCATCCACTCCTTCACCACGGGCTCTGACACCACCCACATGTTCAGCTCGGGGTCGAGGCTGCGGCCGACGCCCTCGACCACCACCATGGTCTTTTGCAGGAGCAGCAGCTCGGGCCGCGTCTGCATGTCGAACACTTCGGTATATTGAAAGAGCTGGCCGAGCAGGTGAGCCATGGAGATCTCGCTGGCCGGCCGGTCCATGATCGGCTCGCCGATGGCGCGCAAGGCTTGCGCGAACTGCGCCACCGAGTGCTTGCGCGGCACGTAGCCGGCCTCGAAATGCACCTCGGCGACGCGGGCGTAGTTGCGGTTGAGGAAGCCGTAGAGAATCTCGGCGAGAAAGCGGCGCTCCTTGAAGCCCAGCCGTCCCATGATGCCGAAATCGACGGCGACGATGCCGCCCTCCTCGTCGATGAAGAGATTCCCCGGATGCATGTCGGCATGGAAGAAGCCGTCGCGCATGGCATGGCGCAGGAAGGTCTGCATCAGCCGCGCGCCGAGCGCCTTCACATCGTGGCCGGCGGCGGCGAGGCCCTCACGGTCCGAGATCGGGATCCCGTCGATCCATTCGAGCGTCAGCACGCGGCGCGCGCTCCGCGTCCAATCGACGGTCGGCACGCGGAAGCCTTCGTCGTTCTTCGTGTTCTCGGCCATCTCGGAGATGGCCGCGGCCTCCATGCGCAGATCCATCTCGATGGCGACGGATTTCGCCAAGGTGTCGACCACGGCAATCGGCCGTAAGCGCCGCGAGGGAGGATGGAAGCGCTCGATGGTCCGGGCAGCGAAGAAATAGCTGTCGAGGTCCCGCTGGAAGCGCTGCTCGATGCCGGGCCTGAGCACCTTGACCGCCACGGGCTTGAGCGTTCCGTCCGGCCCACGCAGTTTGGCCTTATGAACTTGCGCGATCGAGGCCGCGGCGACCGGAGGGCCGAACTCGGCAAACAGCGTGTCGATCGGCGCTTCGAGCGCGTCCTCGACGGCCTTTCGCGCCTCTTCTTGCGAAAACGGCGGCAGGCGATCCTGGAGCGTGGCGAGATCGGCGGCGAGCTCGCGGCCGATGATGTCGTCGCGGGTGGCGAGGAACTGGCCCAGCTTGATGTAGGACGGCCCGAGCGAAGTGAGCGCCTCGGAGAGTTTCGTTTCGTTGGGGTTCTTTCCGGCCCCGTTCTTGCGCAGCGGCGCCGTCACGCGGGCGAACAGCGCAAGCGGGGCCGGCAGGTTGACATCGTCGGGCAGAACGCGCGCGCCCGACCAGGCGATGACGGCGCCCGCCTTGGTCAGTCGCGCCATATTGACAATCGCGTTCATTCCATAGCCTCGGCCCAGGACGACTGATGCGGCATTGCCTTTCGCTCTCTCCTCCCCCCTTGCGGGGGAGGGATAGGGAGGGCGGTCTCAAAAAATGAAATGGGGTTTACCCCCCT
>DATBWJ010000176.1:0-2860 GCA_036514935.1 Xanthobacteraceae bacterium | reverse complement strand
CGCCTCCGCTACGCGCCCGCCGGCACGCGCGCGGCCGTCATCGCGCTCGCGCTCGGCGCGCTCGTCAACGCCGCCGCCATCGTGATGCACGCGCGCGGCGCGCCGCGCAACAGCATCAGTGTTGCCGGCCTGCCGGCGCCGCTCGTGGCCAAGGTGCGCGAGATCACGAATGCCTGCGGCAGCCGCGTCGTATCGACCTGGCGGCGCGGCGCGCGCGTGTGGGGCGGCTCGGTATCCAACCACGCGCGCTGGCGCGCGGCCGATCTCGTTGGCAATCCCCGCTGCATCTATCCGCTTCTTGCTAACTGGCCGGGCGGTTATTCGACCGATTACCACGACGTGCGCTGTCGGACCGCGCGCGGGTGGGTGCGCTGCCCACACGTCCACCTGTCATGGAATCCCGGCGGCATGGAATGGGGCAAGCGCTTCGCCCACCGCGGTGGGCGCAAGCATGGCGCGCGCAAGGCGTATCGCCGCGCCGCCCACCATCGCGTGTCCGATTCCCCGCAACCGGTTTTGTGGTGACGCCATGAGCGCAAAACTCTTAAAGAATGCCGTCGTCGCCAAGTTCATCTTGGTTGTCCTGCTCGGTTTCTGGATTGGGGTTGGTTTGGACATTGCGGTTGGTTTGGACAGCGAAGCATTCTGGCGGGTTTTCCGCGCTTTCTCCGGCGTCCGGTAGAGGTGAGCGATGGACGCACCGTTTATCCTCGCTGTCGAACGCCACATGCTCGATCTGGTCAACGGCGCGCGCGCCGCAGCGCGGGCGGCGCCGCTCGCCTTCGACGAGGCGCTCGCCAACGCGGCGCGCGCGCACGCCGCCGACATGGAGGCGCGCGATTATTTCTCGCACAGCGGGCTGGGCGGATCGAGCGCGATCCGCCGCATCGTGGCGGCGAATTTCCGGCTGTGGGGGCGCTGGCAGACGGCGGAGAACCTGGCGTGGACGACGACGGCGCCGCACCGCTGGCCCTCGCTCATCATCGTCGACCGGCTGCACGGCAATCTCATGCGCTCGCCCCTGCACCGGGCGAGCGTGCTCAACCCAAATTTCGGCCTCGTCGGCCTCGGTTTTGCCGCCGGCGATTATCAGCGCCGGGCGGCGGTGTTCGTGGTGCAGGTTTTCGCGCGTGTCGGCGCATAGGAGGACGGATGAAAATACTCGCCAGCGAGGACACGCTGCGGCGCGCGTTGGAGTGGGCGCGCGAAAACAACAGGTTCGTGGCCGCCCTCGTCGCCGACTTCGGCGTGTTGGGCTATCTCGCCGAGGATCCCGCGCTCCGGCTCGCGAGCCTGCGCGGGCGGCAGGCGCGCGGCAACGCCGCGCTGGCGGTTTTTTTCACCGAGGCCGGCCGCAAACTGAAAATCGCCGCCGTCTACGACAACGGCCTGAAAACGGACATCGTCTTTCACCGCCCGCCGCGCGATCTGCGGCCGGTGAACGAGGGTGCCGCGGCGCGGCGTGATCGCCGGCCGGCGGCCCGGTAGCCGAGTGTGAGCGTGGCGTGGGTGCGTTGAAAAATAATCCGCGAGGTTTTTATGACCTACACGCTCACGCTCACCGCGGCCGAGGTCGATCTGGTCGGCCGCGCGCTTGATCTGTTGCCGTTCGGCCGGGTCGCCGGCCTGGTCGAGAATTTGCGCGCCCAACTCGCCGCCGCCGAGGCGGCTGCGGCCGGCGCCGGACGATCCCCCACCCCCGACCCCTTCCAACAAGAACCCGGACCGCGCGCGCAAGCGCGGCCCGGGTGGGGAGGGGAGCGCGAGGCTCCGCCGTCATGACCACCGCGCCAGGCGAGTTCGACCGCGGCGGACCGGCGCTCGGCGGCTGCGGGGAGGAAATTTTACGCGCCGCCATGATCGCGCGCGACCTCGCCTTCCAGGCGGCGCTGCGCGCGGCCATCGAGTCCGGCCACGAGCACGCGCCGGTCGGGCGGGCCGAACCGGAACCGCTGATCAGCCTGCCGGCGCATTTTGCGCGACCGGCCACTCTCGCCAGCGCCTCGAGCGCGGCGCTGTGCGCGGAGCTGGGCGCGCCGGCGGCGCCGCGCGTGCGGCGCGGACGGAGAGGCAAACCGTCATGAAGCAATCGTGGGCGACCTCGTTTCTGAAATCATTGGTCTCGACCGCCGCCGGCTTCGCCATCGCCATGATCGCCAACGCGACCGTGCTGCCGCTGTTCGGCTACTCGCCGAGCCTGGCCGAGAATGTCGCGCTCACGCTCATCTACACCGCGATCTCGGTCGCCCGCCAGTACGCGCTCGAACGCGTATTTGAAGCGCTCGGCTGGCGCGCCCGCATGTCCGCCTTCGCGCTGGCGGTGCTGGCCGAACGCGCCCGCCAGGTCAGCCACGAGGGCTGGACGAGCGAGCACGACGACGGTCACGCGGCGGGCGAGCTCGCCAAGGCCGGCGCCTGCTACGCGCTGTGGGCGGGCGCGCGCGCGGCCGGGCCGCCCCCCTATTGGCCGTGGCAGGCGGGATGGTGGAAGCCGGCCGACACGCGGCGCGACCTCGTCAAGGGCTGCGCGCTCATGATGGCCGAGGGCGAGAAATTCGACCGCGCGCGCAAGCCGCGCGGCGTCTTGGCGGGGATGCGGGCGCCCGGCGCCACGGAGCAAAAACCATGAACGGACGCCTGCGGGTCGTGCTGATCGAGGCCGACGGCGACAGCGCGCGCGCGGTCATCGAAACGGCGCTGGCGATGTTCGCGCCGGAACGCCCCGCGGCGCCGGCGCCGCTGCAAGCAATGACGGCAAGCAATGACGGCGCCCACACGCAGATCGCCGCGCCGCCGCCGAGCGAGGGTCGGCGGCGCACGGACCACATGAGCAAGGGCAAGGCCGTCATTGCGAGGCGGG
>DATBWJ010000175.1:0-2873 GCA_036514935.1 Xanthobacteraceae bacterium | reverse complement strand
GGGCGGCGGCCTATTGGCAACGCGACAACATCCTCATCGGGGTTAGGAACATCGTCTCGCTCGCCCGCGCGCCGAGCGCGCCGCCGCCGCGCGAGGCGACGCCGGCCCGCGCGAAGATTCCGGACCGCATTGGCCAGGCGACGGTGCGCGAACAGCCCTCCGAAAGCCCCGCCGAGGCGCCGGTCGCCCAGCGCGTCGTGCTGTACGAAGAGGACCCGTATGACGCGGCCGGCAAGCGCTACATCGGCACGGTGGTGTGGAGGCTGGAGACGGTGCCGCCGGAAGCCGGCCAGCCAATGGATCGCTCCATCCGCGCCGACATCACGATTCCCGAGCGCAACATGACCGTGACGTGGTCGCTGCGCCGCAATACAGACAAGGATCTGCCGGCCAGCCACATGGTGTCCATCATGTTCACGCTGCCGGCCGACTTTCCACACGGCGGCATCGCGGAAATTCGCGGCCTCTTGATGAAGCAGGCCGAGCAGACCCGCGGCACCTCGCTGGCGGGGCTGTCGGTGAAGGTGACGACGGGCTTCTTCCTGATCGGCCTGTCGTCCGCGGACGGCGACCTTCAGCGCAATATTCAGATGCTCAAGGAGCGGTCCTGGTTCGACGTGGCAATCGTCTACAACGATAACCGCCGCGCCATCCTAGCGGTAGAGAAGGGCACCCCCGGAGAACGCGTGTTCGCCGACGCCTTTGCGGCCTGGGGACAGTAGGGCGCCCGCCCGCTTAGAGCGCATTCAGCAAAAGTGGAAACCGGTTTTGCGTCCGAATGCGCTCTAAAATCCAAAGTTGGCGCACTTTCCGGGCGGCTGACCGGTATCCACTCAGCCTGAAAGTGCGCTAGTGCGCCGGCAGCGCCGGGGAGATGCGGGGCTGCTCCATGGCGGCGACGTTGTTCTTGACCGCCTTCTGCACCTTCTCGAACGCTCGCACCTCGATCTGGCGCACGCGCTCGCGCGAGACGCCGAACTCATCGGCGAGCTGTTCAAGCGTGATGGGGTCCTCCGCCAGGCGACGGGCTTCGAAAATCCGCCGCTCGCGCTCGTTGAGCACGGAAAGCGCGTCGGACAGCGCCCGCCGCCGGTTGCCCAGCTCCTCGCTTTCGCTCAGCACCGTCTCCTGGCTGTCGCGCTCGTCGACCAGCCAGTCCTGCCACTCGCCGGTGTCGCCGTCGTTGCGAATGGGCGCGTTGAGCGAGACGTCGCCGCCGAGGCGGCGGTTCATCTCGACGACATCCTTTTCGCCGACGCCGAGCCGCCGGGCGATGATCTTGACCTGGTCGGGATGCATGTCGCCGTCCTCGAGCGCGAGGATGCGGCTCTTGGCCTTGCGCAGGTTGAAGAACAACCGCTTCTGATTGGCCGTGGTGCCCATTTTGACGAGCGACCAGGAACGCAGGATGTATTCCTGGATCGCCGCCTTGATCCACCACATGGCGTAGGTGGCGAGCCGAAAGCCCTTGTCGGGCTCGAAACGCTTGACCGCCTGCATCAATCCGACATTGCCCTCGGAGATCACCTCGGAAATGGGCAGGCCATAGCCGCGGTAGCCCATGGCGATCTTGGCGACCAGGCGCAGATGGCTGGTGACCAGCTTGTGGGCCGCCTCGCGGTCGCCGTGTTCGCGCCAGCTTTTGGCGAGCATATATTCCTCGCGCGGCTCCAGCATGGGGAACCGGCGGATCTCCTCCAAATAGCGGGAAAGACCGGCTTCGGCGGTCAACACAGGCAAAATGGCAGCACGGGCCATTACAGCACCCTCTCCTCGTTAGGCCCCCTGGATCGGCGGGCTTGGCGCCGCCGCTCTGCGAGCCAACGGCACCGGCTAGACGCGAACGCCTAGGCGTAACGCACCTGCAGCATACAAGTTCTTAGCGTCCAAAACAAAGACACGGATCGTCACGTCATGGTGACGGTGGAGTGAAAGCTGGCGATCCTGGCTATAAGTTATTGATTGCGTTAGTTTTTCTCTATGCCAGGGCGGCCGGCCGAGCCCCTGACGCCGCCAGCTCGCGCCGCAGGGTCGCAAGTTCCTCCGGCAATTCGGATCGAAATCGCAAGATTTCGCCCGTCACCGGATGCTCGACTACCAGAATATGGGCATGCAGGGCCTGTCTTCCAAGGGCGTTGACCGCCGCGCGCGCGCCTTCCGGCAGGCGCGCCGACTTGGTCTTGAAGCCGGCCCCGTAGACGGCATCGCCCAGCACGGGGTGGCCGATGGCGGCGAGATGGACCCGGATCTGGTGCGTGCGCCCCGACTCCAGCCGGCATTCGATCAGGCTCGCGACCGGCTCCCCGCTCGCATCGCGGTAGGTTTCAAGCACGTTCCAGTGCGTCACCGCCGCCCGGCCGCCGGCACGCACGGCCATCTTGTCGCGCGCATGGGGGTGGCGGGCGATCGGCCTTTCGATGGTGCCGCGCGGACGGTCGGGGACGCCCCAGACGAAGGCGAGGTAGCGGCGCTCGAGCGCCCCAGTGCGGCCGTGGTCGGCGAACTGGGCCGCCAGCGCGCGATGGGCGCGGTCGGTCTTGGCCACCACCATGAGGCCGCTCGTGTCCTTGTCGAGCCGGTGCACGATGCCCGGCCGGCGCACGCCGCCGATGCCCGACAGGCTCCGCCCGCAGTGGGCGATGAGCGCGTTGACCAGGGTGCCGGTCCAGTTGCCGGCCGCCGGGTGCACGACGAGGCCCTTGGGCTTATCGATGACGATGATCTCGTCGTCCTCGTAGACGATCGCGAGCGGGATGGGCTCGGGCCGCGGCTGGGCCGGCGCGGGCGGCGGCACCGTGAGCGCGACCGCCTCTCCGGCATTGACGCGGTAGCCGGGATCGCGGATCGTGCGCGCGCCGATCGTGACGTGGCCG
>DATBWJ010000174.1:0-2521 GCA_036514935.1 Xanthobacteraceae bacterium | reverse complement strand
CTCGCCGACCACCATCGCGACCGCCTCGCCGACGTGGCGCACCTTGTCGCGCGGCAGCGGAATATGCGGCGAGAGGTAGTTGTCGCTGCCGTCGCGGTTGACGAGGCGGATGTCGGGCGGATGCCCCGGCGTCCAGTTGTGGATCGCCGGCCGCACGGCGGCCACGTCCGCAGCGGTGAACACCGCGAGCACGCCGGGAATTCTGAGCGCGGGGCCCGTCTCGATCGCGCCGATGCGCGCGTGAGCGTGCGGCGAGCGCACCATCACGGCATAGGCCTGGCCCGGGAAGTTGACGTCGTCGGTATACGAGCCCGCGCCGGTGAGCAGGCGCCGGTCCTCCTTGCGCAGGACGGGGCGACCGATGCCGCCTTCCTCGACGACGTGAGTGTCTTCGGCGTTGGGCCCGTGCACGGGTTCGCTCCCCAGTTTTCGATGCGTTCGACGGCGAAAAGAGCAGCCATGTTACCAAAAAGTGATGCGCTGGGGCTGCCGCGACGCGCGGGTGGCCTTTCGCCACCGCGGATTTGGCGTAGAATCACAGGTCCTGCCACCGAAAATCTGCGAGGCTGCCATGAGCGAGAGCGAGGCCCACTTCAGCGTGCTGCGGCAGTCCGCCGATCCGCAAGTGGCGGCCGCGATCGAGGAGCTGGTGCGCAGCGGGCCGGACCGCGAGCTGTGCCGGGTCAACGCGATTGCCTTCGCCAGCGCGAGAGGGCTCGATGAGGAGCGTGTCATCGCGGCCTTTCTGCACGCGGCGCGCCTCGGTCTGTTCGATCTGTGGTGGAACATGCTGTGCCCCGGCTGCGGCGGCGTGCTTGACGCCAGCACCACGCTCAAGTCGTTCGACCGCGATCACTATGACTGCACGCTGTGCGCGGCGGACTACGAGCCGACGCTCGACGAGATGGTGGAAGTCACTTTCACGATCAGCTCGCGCATCCGCCGGATCGCGGCGCACGATCCCGACACGCTGCCGATGATCGAGTATTTCCGGCAGGTGTTCTGGAGCTCGGGGGTCGATGTGCCCGACTCGCTCGAACAGTTGTTCGACGAGGTCATTCTCGACGCGGTGGAATTGCCGCCCGGCGAGAAGGTGCTGTTGTCGCTGCAATTGCCAGCGCAGTTCGTCATCGTCTTCGACCCGGTCACCCACGGCACCCAGTTCATCGACGTGAAGGGCGAGCCGACGCGCGAGCGCCAGAGCCTCACCCTCGTCTTCAACAAGCTGCGCGCGCCGGCCGGAAAGATCGAGCTGCGTCCCGGCCCGTTCCGCCTGACGCTCGAGAACCGCACCGACCGGCGCGTGCTGCCCGCGGTCGTGGTGGCAGGCGACGCGCTCAACGAAATCAAGGGCAAGCGCCGGCCATTCTTGACCGCCAAGCGCCTGCTCACCAACCAGACCTTCCGCGATATCTATCGCACCGACACGCTCGACGTCGATCAGCGCCTCAAGATCACCAGCCTGACCTTCCTGTTCACCGACCTCAAGGGCTCCACCGAGCTCTACGATCGCGTCGGCGACCTTGCCGCCTATGATCTCGTGCGCCAGCATTTCGGCGTGCTCAACGAGATCGTGGCCGCGCAGGCGGGCGCCGTCGTCAAGACCATCGGCGACGCGGTGATGGCGACCTTTCCGACGCCCGACCGCGCGCTCGCGGCCGCCCTGCGCATGCGCGAGGCGATGCGCGATCTTAACGACAAGCGCGGCAGCGAAGACCTGCTGCTCAAGATCGGCATCCATGAGGGCCCCTGCCTCGCGGTCACGCTCAACGACCGGCAGGACTATTTTGGGCAAACCGTGAACATGGCCGCCCGCGTGCAGGGGCTGGCCACCTCGCGCACGATCTTCGCCACCAAGCCGGTGGTCGAGTATCCGCAGGCCTCCAGGATTCTGACGAGCTCCGGGGTCACCCCGGTCGCCCAGCGCGCCGCCCTGCGCGGCATTTCCGACGAAACGACGGTGTATGAGATTCCATGAGAGCGGCGAGGCAGCACGCGCAAGGTTCATACGTCGCGCGCGGTTGCCTTTACTGGCCGTGAATGATTTATCTGGTATTGATTCGCAGTGATACGCTGGTGAATTGACGCTACGGGAATTCTTATGCGCCCACAGCCGCGGGGCAGAGCCCGCGATCCCGAACTCGACATCGACATGATGGTCGAGAATGCCCGCGAGGCGAGCGAGTTCCTGAAGGCGCTCTCGCATGAGGCGCGGCTGGTCATTCTTTGCCTGCTGGTCGAGGGCGAGCGCTCGGTGAGCGAGATCGAGCAATTGCTGAGCCTGCGTCAGCCCGCGGTCTCCCAGCAGCTCGCCCGTCTGCGCGCCGACAATCTGGTCGCAACGCGGCGCGACGGCAAGAACGTCTATTATTCGCTGGCGCGCCCGGAAGCGCGCGACATCATCGTCGCGCTGCACGCCGCCTTCTGCCGCCCGAAGCGATCGAGGTGAGGCCGGTCGCGGCGGCCCGCGCCGATTCGACCATTCGGCGATCGGCTGGCACACCCGGTCCGGCGCGACGCG
>DATBWJ010000173.1:0-3603 GCA_036514935.1 Xanthobacteraceae bacterium | reverse complement strand
GTCAACGCCATCTCGCCGAGCCTGACCCGCTCGCCAGGCACGCTGTCGCGCGCCCCGCGGTTCGGCCGCGCCAGCATGGATGAGGAATTCGCCGCGCTCGCCAAGCGGCAGGCGGTGCCGCGCCCAGAAGTTCCCGAGGATCTGGTGGGAACCATGTCGTTCCTGACTAGCGACGATTCGGCGTTCCTCACCGGGCAGACGCTCTACGTCGATGGCGGCATCGTGCGCGCGTGAAACCCGTCAGAGTCCGCTCGACGCCGACGAACGGCTCAGTCGCGCCGGCGGTCGGAAAACATGCAATGTGAGAGTTTATTAACTATACAAGCTTCAACATGCCGGGTGACCGGGGACCTGTCTCGCATGCGCAAGCTGTTGCGCCCGATCCTGGTGCTCCTCGCCATTGTCTTCCTGATCGAGGCATGGCTGTGGGACCGGCTTGAGCCGATCGTCGCGCGCATCGTCAACGTCATCCCGTGGGGCCGCATCAAGATCGTCGTCACGCGCTGGGTTGAGACCCTGCCGCCGACCGCGGCGTTGTTGCTGTTCGGTGTCCCGGCCGGCCTGACCGTGCCGCTCAAGCTCGTCGGCCTGTGGCTCATCGGGCACGGCGACTGGGCCGAGGCGGTCGCGACCTTGGTTGCTGCCAAGTTCGTGGCCGTCGGTGTCACGGCCTTCATCTTCGATGTCGCCCGCGACAAGCTCCTGCAGCTCGACTGGTTCCGCCTGCTCTACGGCCATGTGATGTGGCTGCGCCGCTGGGCGCACGCCTTGGTCGATCCGATCAAACAGCGGATCAGGATGCGCCTGCGGATCCTCGCGCCACGCCGGGCGTCGCGCGCCTTCCGCCTGCTCATGCGCGTGCGCCGGCGCGCGCACGTGCTGCCGCGCAGCCCGACCGAGCCGCTCCGGTTGTGAGCCGCGGTAGCGCACCCGCGCGTCATCACGAACGCGCGCGACATCACGCCAGGTGGACGGCGTGCGGCGCAATCAGGCCGATGGCCATGAAGGCGAGGCCGACGAGACCCATGGCTCCGGCGATCCAGGCCAGGATCATCATGCCGGTGATGATCGTCGCGGACGCCAGCACGATGCCGATCTGGAACGTTGCCGACGCGATTTCATATTGATGATAGCGCGCGAGCGCGGTGTCGCGGTCATGCTCGTATTTCTCGGCGAGCGCCCGCAGCTCCCTGCGGCCATCCTTTTCCTTGGGGTCTGACTCGTAGCGCGCCACGGTCTTCTGCCAGGCGTCGATCTGCTTGGCCATCGCCGCCTTGAGCGCCTCATCGGCCGTTGCTGCGTTCTGGACGGTCATCGCCTCGGCCGCCGTGCGCAGCGCCGTCTGGCGGATGGTCTTGGCCTGGAAGAAGTTCCAGGTGTCGGACGCCTTGATGTTGAGGCTGATGCCGTCGGTCTGCGCGCTCTTGCCGAAGGTCTCGGCAAACGCCAGGAACAGCGCCAGCACCGCGATCAATAGCGCGATCTGCTTGTTGTGTCCGGCAGCGTGCTCGACGTGCTCGGCCTGCTCGATCTTCTCGTGTGCGCCAGCCATGGCCCCTCCCTCCGGCACAATAGAGCATGTTTGAGCGTCTGTTTGTCAGCTTGCCGACTTGACGGAAAGCTCGGCGCGCACACGATTGAACGAAGCGCTCGATCCGTGCAAGGCCGAGGGCGCGTCGTCACGCCGCGGTCATCGCAATGTCACGCGCGCGGATGCGCGCTGAGATAGACCTCCATCAGGTGCTCGCTGTCGACGCCGGTGTAGACCTGGGTGGTCGCCAGCGAGGCGTGACCGAGCAGCTCCTGGATCGCCCGCAGGTCGCCGCCGCGGGCGAGCAGGTGGGTGGCGAAGGAGTGACGCAGCGCATGCGGGGTTGCCGTATCGGGCAGATCGAGCGCCCCGCGCAGCCGCGCCATGGCAAGCTGCACCACGCGCGGGGAGAGCGGTCCGCCCCTGGTACCCACGAACAGCGGCCCCTGGGGCGGCAAGGGGTAGGGACAGCGGGCGATGTAGTCGGCGACGAGGTCCTGAACCTGCGGCAGCACGGGCACCATGCGCGTCTTGTTGCCCTTGCCGGTGACGAGGATGACGTCGCCTTGCCCGGGCGCCGGCACCTCCGCGCGCTTGAGGCCGAGCGCCTCCGAGATGCGCAGGCCCGAGCCGTAGAGCAGCGCGAGCACCGCCGCGTCGCGCGCGAGCACCCAGGGCTCGCGCGCCTCGCCCGCGCGCAGGCCGACGTCGGTGATGCGCTTGGCCGCAGCAACCGGCAGCGGCCTGGGCAGCGGTTTTGCGACCTTCGGCGCGCGCACGGCGGCGAGCGCGCCGAGCCCGCCGGTGCCGTCAGGCGCGAGAAAGCGCACGAAGGAGCGCACGCCGGCGAGCGCGCGCATGAGCGAGCGGCTGCCGATGCCGTGCGCCCGGCGCGCCGCCAGATAGGCGCGCACGTCGGCCGGCGCGATCTTGGCGAGCCGTGCGAGCGTGATGCGGCCGCCGACATGCTCGGCGAGGAAACTGAGGAACTGACGGAGGTCGCGCCGGTAGGCTTCCACGGTGCGCGGCGACAGGCGCCGCTCGGCGGCGAGTTCCTTGAGCCAACGCTCGATCTCGCCCGCGACCGCGGGCGCGGCGAACGGCATGTCGGTGCGTGAGGCGGTCATCGCAGTCTCGCGGCTTGACACATGGGCGATAATCTCACCCCCTGCTTGAGCCTTTGTTAAATCGCTGAGTCGCCGGCCATGGCAAAGCGGATTGTCGACGTGCTCGTTCCGGTGGCGCTCGACCACACCTATTCGTACCGGGTGCCGGAGGGCCTGCAGCTCGAGCCCGGTGACCTCGTCGGCGTGCCGCTGGGGGCGAGCGAGACGCTCGGCGTGGTGTGGGCCAAGGACGGCAGGATCAGTCCGCGCCTCGACAACCGGCTCAAGGACGTGGAGGAGAAGCTTGCCTACCCGCCGCTGCGGCCAGAGCTGCGCGCCTTCGTCGACTGGGTCTCCGGCTATACGCTGAGCGCGCGCGGCATGGTGCTGCGCATGTGCCTGCGCATGGGCGCGCATCTGGGCGCCGAGCGCGTGCGCATCGGCGTGCGGCTGGCTGGTCCGCCGCCCGCGCGCATGACGGCAACGCGCGCGCGCGTGCTCGCGCTTCTCGCCGACGGGCTCGTCCGCCACAAGGCGGAGGCCGCGGAGGAGGCCGGCGTCAGCCTCGGCGTCCTCGATGGCCTCATCGACGGGGGCACGCTCGAAGCCGTTGCCCTGCCGCCGGAGCCGGTGGCGCGGCCGCCCGATCCGGCCCACCGCGTGCCGGACCTCACCGAGGCGCAAGGACAGGCGGCCGCGACGCTGCGCCAATCGGTCGTCGAGGGCGGATTTTCGGTCACGCTGCTCGACGGCGTCACCGGCTCGGGCAAGACCGAGGTCTATTTCGAGGCGGTGGCGCAGAACATTCGGCGCGGCCGGCAGTCGTTGGTCCTGATGCCGGAAATCGCGCTCACCGCCCAGTTCCTCGACCGTTTCGCCGAGCGTTTCGGCGTGCGGCCGGCGGAGTGGCATTCGGACGTCGCGCAGCGCCGGCGCGCGCGCACCTGGGCGGCGGTGGCGGCGGGC
>DATBWJ010000172.1:0-10484 GCA_036514935.1 Xanthobacteraceae bacterium | reverse complement strand
GGTGAAAGTCGTGCGTCACTGCCATTCCGACCGCCGGCGAGATGACGCCAATGCGCGCACGCCAGCCGATCGGCGGTAGGTTCTTGCTGATCACGGCCGCCCTCCCTTTTCAATACTATCAAAGGCCCGCCGCCTGCGCGGCTCCTTGAGCAAAATCAAGCGCCGATCATGTGAAACATCGTTTCATTCGCTGTTGACACCGCTTGCCGGGGCGGCCCATCGTCGCTCACGGTGGACCCACCCGTGGAGGCTCAACCACGCATGTCGGCGGCAAGCCCTACCGTCTTCGAGCCGGCGCGGCAGACGAAGGTGTACGGGGAATTCGATGTCGTGGTTTTCGGCGGCGGCCCCGCCGGCATCGCGGCGGCGATTGCGGCCGGGCGCGCCGGCCGTTCGACCATCCTGGTCGAGCGCTATGGCTTTCTCGGCGGCGCCGGCACGGCGGCGGGATTGGGCAACTTCTGCGGGTTGCACGCCAATGTGCACGGCGAAATTCGTCAGGTGGTGCACGGCATCGCCGACGACATCCTCGCCCGGCTCGAGCGCATGGGCGCGCTGCGTGCGCCCCAAAACTTTGCCAACAAGATCAGCGCGCAGGCCTATGATCTGTCGTGCTACAAGATCGCCGCCGACGAACTGGTGTCCGCGGCCTCCGCAAAAATCCTCTTTCACGCGCTTGGCGTGGGCGCGGCGATGGCCGACGAGCGGACGATCCGCGCCCTGCTGATCGAGACGAAATCCGGCCGGCTGGCCGTTGCCGGGCGGCTCTTTATCGACTGCTCGGGGGATGCGGATCTTGCGGCGTGGGCGGGCGCGCCGTTCGAATTCGGCGACGGCGCCGGACGTTGCGCCTATCCCTCGACCATGATGCGCATCAACGCGGTCGATCCCGATCGGGCCGGCGATGCCGGGCAGATCATCCCCAGCCTGATGGCGGAGGCGGAGCGCGACGAGGGGCGCCGGTTTCCGCGCAAGGGCGCAATCGTGCGCCCGCAGCGCAACCCGATCGAGTGGCGCGCCAACGTCACCCAGGTGAAGAACGCCGACGGCTCTCCGGTGGACGGGACGAACGCCGATCAGCTCTCAAACGGCGAGATCGAAGGGCGACGGCAGTGCTGGGAGACCTTTCAATTCATACGAGGGGCGGCGCCCGGATTCGAGCAGGCCTACATCGTTGACATCGCGCCCCAGCTCGGAATTCGGGAAACGCGGCGCATCATCGGCGAGTACGCATTGAGCGATGCCGACGTGCTCACTTGCGCCGATTTCGAGGACACGATCGGCGTCAATGGCTGGCCGGTCGAGGCCCACGTGGCCGGCGAGGTCGTGTTCCGCTGGCCGCAGATTCCGCAGTCGCGCGGTTTTGCGCAACTTCCCTACCGGATGATCCTGCCGCGTCGGGTCGACAACCTGCTGGTGGCTGGACGGTGTGCCTCGATGACGCATGAGGGCCAGGCGTCGGCGCGCGTGTCCGGCCCCTGCTTCGCGATGGGCGAGGCCGCCGGAATGGCGGCCGAGATCGCGCTGCGCAGCGGGACGCCGCCGCGCGCCATTGACGTAAAATTGCTGCAAGGACGTCTCGAACACGAGGGAGTTTTTCTGGGCCGCCGGTGGTGAGCGCAATCGCCGCAGGCTCGCGCGTGATTGCCGCCCATCGCGACGCCGGTGCGCATTTGCCCTGGGCAACCCAAGAAAACCGTTGATCACGCAACTAATTCCGCCGATCATCGCGGGGCCGATTGGCACTTTCGGGGCTGGTCACGGCGGCACGGCCAATCGGCAGCATGGCATTGCAAGAAGGCAACGTTCAGGGAGGGATCGACCATGGTCAACATATCGGCTGTGACATCGCGCATCATTCGCGCGCTCGCGCCAGCGGCGCTGGGGCTTGTTGGGGCCATCGCGGTTTCGACACCCAGCGAGGCGCAATCGAGCTGGAACGACGTGATCGCCGCCGCCAAGAAGGAAGGCAAGGTGGTGATCTACAATGGAACGAACTATCCGATCGTTCGCAAGCTCGGCAACCTGTTTCACAGCGAGTATGGGATCGCCGTCGACGTGCTCGACGGCCGCGCCAGCGAGATCCGCGAGCGAATCCGCTCCGAGCAGGCCGCCGGCCGAGCCATTGGCGATCTCATCTACAGCGGGTCGACAAGCATCGCATTGCAGACCGCCGAAGGAGCCTTTCAGCAGCACGGGCCGCTGCCGCTGGCCGGCAATCTCGCCGAGGAATACACGCCCAACGGCACTTTCCTGCCGTCCAATGCCGGCAACTTCGCCGTTCTTCTCAATTCAAATCTCGTCGCCGAGGCGGACGCACCGAAAAGCTGGGGCGATCTGACCGATCCCAAGTGGAGCGGCAAAATCCTCAGCGACGATCCGCGTGCTCTGGGCGGCGGGCAGGTCTGGTTCGAGGTCACCTACCGCAACTTCGGCCGGGCATTCCATGAAAAGATCGCCGCGCACAAGCCGGTCTTCAGCCGGGTATGGGCCGAAAGCAATCGCCGCGTCGCGCGCGGCGAGTTCCCGGTCTATCTGCCGTTCAATGTGTCGGAGTACCAGAGCCTGAAAGGCCTGCCGATCCGCCCACTGATCCCCGCGGAGGGCGTGCCCTACGTGCAGTTCGGCGCGGCGATCCTGAAGGACGCGCCGCATCCGAACGCGGGCAGGCTGTTCATGAACTGGCTCCTCGACGAGCCGCGCCAGCTCATCTACGTCAACGAGGGATTCCGTCCCGCCCTGAAGGGCATTGCCGCCAAGATCCCCAGCGAGTTGCGGCCGCTGACATTGGCAAAAGCGCTGGGAACCACCGAGCCGGGCAAGACCCAGCACTATCTCGACCTGGCAAAGGAGATCTACAAATAGGGCCGGCAGGCGTTCGTTCCGCACGTCGCTACAATGGGATGAATTTGAGTCGAATCGTTCGCGGTCATTGCGAGGCGGGTGCAGCCCGCCGAAGCAATCTCAGCGACTCCTCGCTATGTCACGCGATTGCTTCGCTTCGCTCGCAATGACAAGCGCCCCCTGCGGGGGCTCGCGATGACAGCGTGTCGGACGTAGTGAGCACGCCTGAAGTCAACTCGCTATGAGGATGGCGCGAACGTGGCGCCGAGCGCGAAGCTCAGCGTTGCGCGGTTGCCCGGGGGCTATCGTCGGCCGTGGCCTGGACGCGATTGGCTGCGCGCCGCCGTTCGGCGCGATCGCTGGCGTTCCGCTGCGCCCTTGCCCGACCGCGGAGCAACACGCGTCTTGGAAATGCGCCCCTGGAGGTGCTGGATCGTTGCCATGAAAATTTTGACCTGACGGGGCGTCATGCCCGCGACAAGGCGCCGCTCGCGGGCAAGAGCGATCGGAACGATGTCGTCGTGCAATGCGTGCCCCTTGTTGGTCAGCACGATGCTGCGACGCCGGTTGTCCGACCCGTCCTCCCGGCTGCGGATAAAACCCTTGCGTTCGAGCACGTTCAGGCTGCGGCTCACCGCCCCCTTGTCCAGATCGGTCTCGCGGCAGATGCGGTTGGCGCTGGTCTCGACCCTGTGGCCGATGAACATGAGCACGCGCCACTCCACGATCCCGATCCCGTAGCGCTCGCGATAGAAACGCGATGCCGCGCGCGACATGCGATTGGCGCAAATGGCGACCAGGGTCGGAATGTGGATCTTGAGATCGATCGAAGGACCCGGCTGCTGGATCATGACCTGGTTGACCATCACCGGACTTGGAATTCGCCGCCCATGTGGCCTATCGTAGCGTTCGTTGAAATGTCAACCATGGGCGGAGGCGGGAGAGCGACGTGGGGCAGCAGTTCGTTCACGAGTCCCTCGAGACGCCGGTGGTCGGCCACTACGACGTCATCGTGGCCGGCGGCGGCGCCTCCGGCCTGATCGCCGCGCTCGCGGCCGCCCGCCTCGGGGCGCGGACGCTGATGCTCGAGCGGCAGGGCTGCCTGGGTGGCACCGCGACCTCGGCCTATGTGGCGCAATACGTCGGCTTCTTCCATCGCGACACCCAGGCGGTGTGGGGGATTCCCTATGAGTTGACCCAGCGCATCGTCGCCGCCGGCGGCAGCAACGGATTCGGCGCGTTCATGATGGGCGAAGCTGCCGCCAATCCGCTCACCATCCGCCATTTCCCGTTCAACCCTGAAATCGTCATGACGGTCATGGACGAGCTGGCGGGCGAAGCGGGGATCGATCTTCTGCTTCATGCGCGGGTGGTGGACGTGGTCAGGGCGGAGCGAATGGTCAAGGGCGTGGTGGTCGAGACGATCAGCGGACGCAAGGCCTACGCCGCTCGCGTGATCATCGACGCCACCGGGGATGCGGCGCTGGCCCATCGCGCCGGCGTGGACATGCTGGAGGGCGATGTCGGGCGCCAGCCGAGCACGCTGTGCTTCCGGCTGTCGAACGTCGACGTGACGGGCTTTAGGTCGCTCCCGCGCGAGGTCAAGCGGGCGAAGGTGCTGACCGGACTTGAGCGGGGCGAGCTGTTCTGGCAGAGCGTCTCGTTCGTCAGCACGCCGGGCGGCACCGATGCGATCTGCCTGATGAGCCGCATCCAGGACAAGGACGCGCTGGACGATGTCGACGCGTCCGATCAGGAACGCATCGGCCGCGCTCAGGTAAAAAGCATTGTCGCGTTTCTGAACCGCGAAATGCCGGGATTCGAGAAGGCGATTTTGGCCAATATCGCGCCCCGTGTCGGGGTGCGCGAGACCCGGCGCATCGCCGGCCAGTACACGCTGACGGCCGATGACATTCTTGGCGAGCGCCGGTTCGAAGACGCCATCGCGCTCGGCTGCGGACCGATGGATGTGCACGATCCCAGCGGAAGCGGGATCGCGCTCAGCATGCCGCCGGCGCCGTTCGAAATCCCGATGCGTTGCCTGGTGCCGAAGGACGTTGAGGGCCTGCTGGTCACCGGCCGCGCCATCTCCGCAACGCACGCGGCCAACGGCGGCGCGCGCCATATGGCGACCGCCATGGCGCTCGGCCAGGCCGCAGGCGTCATGGCGGCGGTGGCAATCGATCGGGCCAACTCGACGCTGTCCATCCCGAGCGCGCGCGTGCAGGCCGGCCTGCGCGCGCAAGGGGCCGCGCTGTGCCTCGACGACTGCCGGGCCTTGGCGGAGGCTCACTCCTGATGGATTTCCGAACCAACGGCACAATTGCGGTGCGGTGAAGGACATGACAATGACCCCGATGGTCGCAGAGGTTTTCGACACGCCGATCGTGGAGACGTTCGACGTGATCGTGGCCGGCGGCGGCGCATCCGGCCTGATCGCCGCCGTTGCGGCCGCCCGGCTCGGTGCCAAGACGCTGCTGCTGGAACGGCAGGGTTGCCTGGGGGGCACCGCGACGACGGCCTATGTCGGGCAGTATCTCGGCTTCTTCAACCACGACACGCAAGCGGTGTGGGGGATCCCGTTCGAGCTGACCGAGCGGATCAAGGCGGCCGGCGGCAGCGATGGCTTCGGCCAGTACCATCTGGCCGAGGCGGCGGCGACGCCGATCGTCATCCGCCATTTCCCGTTCAATCCCGAGATCGTCAAGATCGTCGCTGACGAGATGGCGCAGGAAGCCGGCATCCGTGTGCTGATGCATGCGCAGGTGGTCGGCGTCGTGCGCGAGGGCGGCTCGGTCAAGGGCGTGATTGTCGAGGCCGTGAGCGGGCGCACGGCTTACGCGGCCCGCGTGGTCATCGACGCGACCGGGGACGCCGTCGTGGCGCATCGCGCACAGGTCGCGATGCAGGATGACGCCGTCGGCCCCAATCGCAAGACCCAGCCGAACGCGCTCTGCTTCCGGCTGTCCAACGTCGACGTCCAGCGCTTTCGCGCGCTGCCGCGCGAGGTCAAGCGATCCTTGGCGCTGAAAGGGCTCGGCAGTGGCGAATTGTTCTGGGAGAGCATGTCGTTCTGCAGCACGCCGGCCGGAACGGACGCCATCTGTCTCATGAGCCGCATTTCTGGCAAGGATGCGCTCGACGACATCGATGCCTCCGACCAGGAGCGCATCGGCCGCGCGCAGATCAAGAGCATCGTCGGCTTTCTCAACCGGGAAGTGCCCGGGTTCGAGCGCGCGATCCTGGCTGCGATCGGAGCGCGGGCAGGCGTGCGTGAGACGCGCCGGATTTGCGGCCAGCACACGCTCACCGCGGACGAGATCCTCGCTCAGCGGAGATTTGAGGACGCGGTTGCGCTTGGTTGCGGCCCGATGGATATCCACGAGCCGGATGGCACCGGCATCGCGCTCAGCATGCCGCCCGCGCCGTTCGAGATCCCCATGCGCTGCCTGGTGCCAACGGACGTCGAGGGGCTGATCGTGACGGGGCGGGCGATCTCGGCAACCCATGAGGCCAACGGCGGTGCGCGCCACATGGCGACCGCCATGGCGCTCGGCCAGGCCGCCGGCGTGATGGCGGCAGCCTCCGTCAACGGGGCGAACTCGACGCTCGCCATCCCCATTCACACCGTGCGCGACGCCCTGCGTGCCCAGCGCGCCGCGCTGTCCGTCGAGGATTGCAAGACCCTCGCCTCGTGAGGCCTCGACTGGCTGAGGCACCGCAGGCCGCGCCGACGGCGGCCGCGCATGTCGGCGCCCTAACGCGGAATGATTTCAGGTATGCTCATGCCTCCCACACGCCGTCATCGCGAGCCCCCGCAGGGGGCGTGGCGATCCCCTTGTCGGGGATTGCGTCGGCGGGCTTCGCCCGCCTCGCAATGACCTCGCACGACTCGATTCAAATTGATCCCGCTTTAGCGCGGCTCTCGCATCAGGCGGCCGTATCCTTGGACGGGATCGCGAACCTTGGCCATCTTGAAGGCCTGCCAGTAGGTGGCCTGGTTGGAGGTGATCACCGGCTTTCCCAAATCCTGTTCGAGCGCCTCGATCACGTCGAGCGCGTCGATGCCGGTGCAGCTGATGAAGACCCCCTGCGCCTCCGGCACGTCGACGGCCTTCGCCAGCCGATAGATGACCGGCGGAGGCAGGTGGGCGAGAATGTTGTTGTCGACGAGGTTGAGGCCATCGCAGCTCACCACCGCGAAGCCGTTGTCCTCGAGGAATTTCTTTTCAATGGCGTTGACCTCATCGGGATAGGGCGTGGCGAGAGCAAGCCGCTCGACTCCCAAATGCTTCAGGGCAGTTTTGACAGCGGTCGAAGTGGTCGTGCACGGCACGCCGGTGGCTTCGACGAGCTCCTTGATGAGCCGCTCGTCGTGACCCTTGCCCTTGAGGAAGCTGCCGGCGGTGCACACCCAGGCGATCACGTCAGGATGGCTGCCGGCCACCACCTTGGCCGCCGCGACGGCGTGCTCGTCCAGCTTCATCATGGTCTCGGCGCTCTCATCCTTGTGGCGCGGCACGCCGCAGGCGCCGACCGCCACGCCCGCCGGCGCAAGCTTGTGAAAGTCGCCGAGATGGATGAAGCCGGCGCCGGGATAAACGATGCCGATCCTGGCCCGCCAGCCCTGCTCGGAGTACCACAGCGGATATCTCCAGTCGGCTCGCCGCAAATGCGTCATGTGTTCACTCCTTCCGTTGGGACCGTGGCAGGCGATGCGCGCGAGCTTCGGCGCGCCGATTCGTCGTGACCGCCCTTGCGGTAGGCCGGCGCTGGCCGCCGAGCCCGCGGTCGACGCGACTGCCGCGCGGCAGGCCTGTCGCTACCGCCGCCGCGCGCAAACGCCGAGACGCTATCGCCGATTTCGCGCCCAATCGCATGCGCCGTCTCGGCCAGGCGCGGCGCGACCTTGCTGCGCAGGCTGCGCTCATCAAACGAGGAGGCGGGGCCCGCGCATGCGATGGCCAGGAGATCGCCGCGCGCGCTGCGCAGCGGGACTGCGACCGACATGATTTCGGGATGCATCTCGCCGAGCGAGAGGCAATAGCCGAATCTGGCGGTATCGCGCATGGCTCGCTCGATGCCGCCGGCCGCCCGCGGCCACTCGGCCGGGCAGGCGCGGCGCAACTTTTCGATGAGCAGCCCGCGCTCCCCGTCGGCAAGCGCCGTCAGGTAGGCGCGACCGAGGCTTGAGGTCGGCATGGGAACGCGCGAGCCCACGTCCAGACGCGAGAACAACATGGTCGAGCGCGAGCGACAGGTCTCGATCAGCGCGACCTCGAGCCCGTCCGGCAAGCCGAGATAGACCGACGTTCCGGTGCGCTCGGCCAATTCCTCCATGTGGGGACGCGCGATCGCGCGAATGTCGAGGCCGGACAGGAACGCGCCGGCGAGCCACAGAACGCCGGCGCTCAGCGCGTAGCGGTCGCTGCCGTGGACCCGCCGGATGAACCCCTCGGCCATCAGCGTCGCCACCAGGCGCGTGACGGTCGGCTTCGATACGCCGGTCAAGCGCGAAATCTCGCCGTGGCTGAGAGCGCCAGCAGCCGACTGGAAGCAGCGCAGCACCGCAATCCCGCGCGCAAGCGCGACGATGTTGGTGGGGCGGCGAGCGCCCGCGGACTTTCCCCGTCTGACCTTCGTGCTCATGGCTAAGCAATTGTGAAACAGTGTTTCACATCATGTTGGCGCCGAACCGAGCGGTGGTCAATGGCGAATTCCGCCGCCGGGCAAGACCGCCGCGGCTCAACGGCGCTGCGGCATCTCAAGACTGCTGAACCACCCAGCAGAATCCGGCGGCTGGCGGACCTCGATCGTCCTTGGCGGTGTGCCGGCGCGAACCGCTCGACTGCAAGCCACGGCGCGGTTCGGGCGGTCGAAAGCGACACAACGAATTGCCGTCAGGACTTTCCTGACGGCTGCGCGCCACGACATGTTAATGGGTCTGCGGTTGTATTGAGGTGGCGTGGCGCGCTGCGCTGGCAAGTGATGCAGCCTGACAGCCGAAGAGGTTGACGGACATGAAGATGGCCATCGAATGCGGCCTTATCGCCGCCGGCATCGCGATTGCAACCATTGTCGCCGCGCGCTCGGTCGACCTGATGCTGCATTGCCGGTGACGCTGGCGGGGGCGCAAGCACCAACCAAGAGGAGCGAACCCTTCCAAGCTCAGCCGCAGCCAGCGCGCACCGCGTCCCTGCGTACCGCTTGGAACACGGAGCGCCAGGAGGTCCCGCAACATTGATGGAGCCCGGTCAGCCTTTTCGCCTGAGCATGCGTTCGGCCATGTCAGAAACGACAATCAACCTCGCCGACCTGCACTTCCTTGTTGCGGACGAGAGCTATTACTATACGAAGGTCATCCAAAGCATTTTTCATGGCTTCGGGGTCCGCCGAGTCCTCGCAACCCACGATGCGGTCTCGACGCTGGAAGTCCTCATCCAGAGCAAGATCGATCTTTTGATCTGCGACACCAGCCTGCCGCCGGCGGGCGGCCTCAGCATCGTGCGGGGGATTCGCCGCAACCCCAGTTGTCCGTTCCGTACGCTGCCCATCATGGTGATGACGACAGCGGCGACACCGGTCGTCGTCGCCAAGGCGCGCGACGCCGGCGCAAACATGGTGATTGCGAAGCCGGTGTCTCCAAAGGCGCTGTATCAGCGGTTGGCGTGGATTGCCTTCAGCCCGCGGCCGTTCGTGGATGCGGGGACCTATTTCGGTCCGGACCGCCGGTTCAAGATCGAGGGATTCCCCAACGGGGTCGGACGCCGGGCCGGCGACAAGCCGATCGAGGTCGGCATGGAAACGGGCCCAGCCATGTCTCAGGACGAAATCGACAATCTGCTGTCATCGACGAGAAGTGGGCAAGCATAATGGCTGCGCAGTCTGTGAGGATATTTCTGGTCGACACGAATTTTCAGGTCATGGCGCGCCGGCCCGGCGGCACCGATCCCGCCGCCGCCGTCAAGGCCGCCGAGCGCGAGCTCAATGACCTCAAACTTGATTTCGACGACTGGCTCGACCAGGAGACGAAGGCACTGAGCGACATTGTCGCGGAGGCCGCGGCCGACGAACTGGACAGAGCAGCATGGATCGACGCAGCCAACCTCCACGGCCGGCGGCTTCAGGACGTCGCATCAACGCTTGGATTCGATGCCGTTGCCTCGATCAGCCGCAGCCTCTGCGACATATTCGACGTGATCGCCGAGCGCAATCGGTTCTACCTCGAGCTCGTCGAATGCCACGTCCGGGCGCTGGAACTGATCCACCAAGACCAGTACCGCGACAAGAGCCTGAGCGATTTGTCCGAACTCCTTCACGGCCTGGACCAGCTCGTGGCAGCAGCAAAGCTCCTCACGCGCGAGCGCCCGAAGGTTCCCGGCCTCGACCCGCCTGCGCCCCCAGACGACGTCTCGCCTCCGGCGGCGAGCACCAGGCAGGGCGACACCCGTTCGCACGATCTTCGCGCCGGCGCCGACGCCGCAGCCGGCTAGAGCATTTTCAGGAAAAGTGGAATCCGGTTTTCCGTCCGAAAATGCGACCACGCAAAAATCTAGAGCGCTTTCAGTTTCCATAGAAACTGAAAACGCTCTAGAGCGGGATGAATTTGAGTCGACTCGTTCGCGGTCATTGCGAGGCGG
>DATBWJ010000171.1:0-2294 GCA_036514935.1 Xanthobacteraceae bacterium | reverse complement strand
GGACAAGGCGGTGAACTGGGCGCGGAAGTCGTCGATCTGGCCGATGAGCTTTGGTCTCGCCTGCTGCGCCATCGAGATGATGTCGATGAGCGCCAGCCGCTTCGACATCGCGCGCTTCGGCGCGGAAGTTTTCCGCGGCTCGCCGCGCCAGTCCGACCTGATGATCGTCGCCGGGCGCTTGTCGCAGAAGATGGCGCCGGTCATCCGCCGGCTCTACGAGCAGATGCCCGAACCCAAGTGGGTGATCTCGATGGGGGCCTGCGCCACCTCGGGCGGCGTCTTCAACAACTACGCGCTGGTGCAGGGCGTGAACCAGATCGTGCCGGTCGACGTCTACGTCCCCGGCTGCCCGCCGCGGCCGGAGTCGCTGCTCTACGCTATCCTCCAACTCCAGAAAAAAATCGAGCAGGAGCGCGTCAGCTTCAAGCGCGCCCTCAACTTGGGTTAGTCTGCTTATGGTTCCCTCCGGCGCGGAAGATTCCACCGTCAAGGCCACCTCCTTCGGCCGGAATCTGCGCTTGCCCGCCGGCAAGCGCGTTTCCCTCTACGTGGCCAGCGGACCGGAAAAGGGAAGGACTCACGTGTGCAAGCAGCCGCTGGTGGCCATCGGGCGGGGCAACGTGGATCTTGTGCTGGAGGACCCGCAAGTCTCGCAGTCGCACTGCGTCGTGGAGATCATGGGGGAGCGGATCTTGCTGCGGGACTTGGGCAGCACCAACGGGACCTACGTCAACGGCCGCCCGGTTCGGGAGGTGGCGCTGGAGCACATGAGCGAGTTCCGCGTCGGCGACCACACCATCGTCTTGCTGGTCAGTCCCAGCGAGGCGCCGGGCTAGGATCTGCTGATCCGAAGGCAGAAAACAAGAAAGGCGCCCGCGAACGGACGCCTCGGGAAAAAAAAGAAACCTACTTCTTGGCCTTGGCGGCGCGCCGCGGCTTCTTGGCTTTCTTGGCCGGCGCCTCGTCGGTCAGCTCGAGCACGACCATCGAGGTGACGAACTTCTTCGTGCCGTGCTGCACGAAGTCGATGGCGGTGCGCTCGTCGTCGCTCGCTAGGATCGTGCCCAAGCCGTATTGGCCGTGCTTGACGTGCTGGCCTTCTTCGTAGGTGGTCGCCATTTTCACCCCGCAATTATAGCACCTTATGCCTGGTTTAGATGCAGAAAAGCGGCGGCAGGCTGTCGGGCGAAGGCCTTTCCCCTCAATCGGTTAGAGCTACTTCTGCGCGGTGAGCTGCAGGCCGACGATGCCGACGACAATCACCGCGATACTGATGAGGCGAATTGCATGCCGCGGCTCGGCAAACAGCATCATGCCGAGAAGCGCCGTGCCCACCGCGCCGATGCCTGTCCACACCGCATACGCCGTGCCGATGGGCAAGTGATCGGCGGCGAGCGTCAGGAAATAGAAGCTCGCCAACCCGAGCGCGAAGGCGGCCAGCGCCGGTCCGAGCTTGCTGAAGCCTTGCGAGTACTTCATCGCCACGGCCCAGGCGATTTCGAGCAGGCCCGCGACGATCAGGTACGTCCACGCCAGCGTTGTCGGTTTCACCGATGCGCCTCCAAGGGGAAAGATTCGGATCAACTCGCGCGGCGGTAGAACGGCAGCTCAACCACTTCGGCGCCGCCGGCGCCTTCGACCTCGAGCGTCGTGCCTGCGGCCAGATGCTCGCGGCGCAGGTAGCCGAGCGCAATGGCGCGGCCGAGCGTCGGCGACTCGACCGCCGTCGTCAGCACGCCGACTTCCTGGCCGCCGCGCAGGAGCTTCGCGCCCGCGGCCGGCAACGGCCCGCTCACGTGGAAGCCGGCCAGGCGGCGGTTCACGTGCCCGCGCGAGCGGATGCGCTCGATGATTTCCTGGCCGACGTAGCAGCCCTTCGTGTAGCTGATGGCGCGCGCTTCGAGCGCGGCTTCCGGCGGCAGCGTGCGCTCGTCCATGTCCGCGCCGTACCACGGCAGGCCCGCTTCCGTGCGCAGGATGTTCCAGGCCGCGTGCCCGACGGGCTTCCAGGGCACGGCAGCGCGCGCGGCCGCGAGCGCGTCCCAGATGTTCTGCGCGTACTCGACGACGAAGATGAGCCGGTAGCCTTCTTCGCCGGTTTCGCCGACGCGCAGGACGAGGGCGGCGGCCTCGCCGAGTTTCGCCCAGGCGTGGTCGAGCTCCGCGCCGGGCAACGCGCCGGCGCCCGCGGCTGCGAGCAGCTTGGCCGCCTGCGGGCCTTCGACGCCGAGCGCCGCCATCTGCGCGCCGCGGTCTTCGACGGTGACGTCGTCGGCGATGATGTACTTGTCGAG
>DATBWJ010000170.1:0-3425 GCA_036514935.1 Xanthobacteraceae bacterium | reverse complement strand
CTGATCATCACGCTCGCTCATCGCCCGCATCCCGTCAACGCCACCCGCGCGAGCCGGGGTGGCGGGGGGATTGAAATGGTGGCCGGGCGCGTGAATGCGCTACAACGGCGCCATGGCCGACACGCCCTCGTCCGATCCGCTCGCCTGGCGGCTGATCGCGGCTCCTTCGCTTGCCGACATCGAAGTGCTGGCAGCCGAGGTTTTCTTGCGGCTGCCCAAAAAATTCCGCGCCCTGTGCGAGGACCTCGTCATCCGGGTGGATGATTTTCCGAGCGAGGAGGTGCTTGATCAGATGGACATTGAAAGCCCGTTCGACCTGATGGGGCTGTTCCAGGGCGTGGGGCTGCCCTTCCGCTCGGAAAGCGCCTCGGGCGCCATGCCCAACATGATTTGGCTCTACCGCCGGCCGATCCTTGATTACTGGGCCGAGCACGAGGAGACGCTCGGGGCCGTCGTCGCGCACGTTCTGGTGCACGAGATCGGCCACCATTTCGGGCTCTCGGACGAGGATATCGCGGCGATCGAGTCGGTTGCGGGATGAGCGATAGGACCGCGTTGGTCTATTTGGGTTTGCCTTCGATCTCGCGCAGGCGGTCCTCGACGCGCGCGAGGCGCGCGTTGAACCGCACGGCCATGTGAATCGCCAGATAGATGAGCGGCAGCAGCCCGACGCCGAGCGCGATCGCCTCCGGCCAGTCGCCGTACCTTGTCCCGACGAAGGGAACCGCTGAAAGGCCGAAGCCGCTGAGCGCGATGCAGACGCCGGCCAGCGGCCAATCGGATTTTTGCTGCGTGCTCATTCTCGCGCGCCGTCCTGCGGAGGAAAATCGCCCCTGCCGCCCGATTGAGAGGCAATCGGCCGCAATGTCAACCCAGGCGTCTTGACCGCGGCGCGCCGAGCGGCCATCACGTGCGGGACCGGCGCTGATGCTGCGTCCGGAGAGCGCGACCATGGACAAGTTCACCGTGCTGGAGGGTGTCGCCGCACCGCTCGACCTGATCAACGTCGACACCGACATGATCATCCCCAAGCAGTACCTGAAGACCATCAAGCGCACCGGCCTCGCCAAGGGGCTTTTTTCCGAGAAGCGCTATCGCGACGACGGCAGCGAAAACCCGGACTTCGTGCTCAACAAGCCCGCCTACCGCAACGCCAGGATCCTGGTCGCTGGCGACAATTTCGGGTGCGGCTCCTCGCGCGAGCACGCGCCCTGGGCGCTCCTCGACTTCGGCATCCGCTGCGTGATCTCGACCTCGTTCGGCGACATTTTTTACAACAACTGCTTCAAGAACGGGATCTTGCCGATCAAGGTCTCGCCTCGGGACCTCGAAAAGCTGTTCGATGACGCCGCGCGCGGCGCCAATGCCACGCTCACAATCGATCTCGCCAAGCAGGAAATCCGCGGGCCGGATGGCGGCGTCGTCAGGTTCGACATCGACGCGCACCGCAAGGACTGCCTCATCAACGGCCTCGACGACATCGGCCTGACGATGGAGAAGAGCGCCAAGATCGCAAGCTACGAGGCCAAGGCCAAGGCGGCGCGGCCGTGGCTGTGAGGTGCCGCCCGGCCGCAACGCCTTCTACTTCACGCGCAGCAGGGAGCCATCAGACGTTCATCCCGATCGCCTCCGCGATCGCGACGGTGCGCTTGGCCATCTCGGCGTGGAGGATTTCCACCATGCGGCCCTCGACCTGGATCGCGCCCTTGCCCTGGTTCTCGGGCTGCGCGAAGGCGGCGATGATCTTGCGCGCCTGCGCGACCTCCTCGGGCGAAGGCGCGAAGGCCGCGTTGCAGGGCTCGATCTGGCTTGGATGGATCAACGTCTTGCCCTCGAAGCCGAGGTCGCGGCCCTGCGCGCATTCCTGGGCGAAGCCCTGCATGTCGGACAGCTCGTTATAGACCCCGTCGAGGATGTCGATGCCGGAGGCGTGGGCGGCGAGCACGCAGGCGGACAGCCACGCCAGCATGGGCGCGCGGCCCGGCACGATGCGGGCGCGCGTCTCCTTGGCGAGGTCGTTGGTGCCCATGACGAAGCCGCCGAGCCGCGTCTCGGAATCCTTCACCTGCGCCGCCAGCGCCGCAGCGTTGAAGATGGCGAGCGGCGTCTCGATCATCGCCCAGATGCGGATGCGGGCATCGGCGTGCATGTCGAGCAGGCGCTGGCCGATCAGTTCGAGTTGCTGCGGCGTCGCGATCTTGGGCACCAGGATCACGTCCGGCTGGGCGGAGACCGCGGCGTCGAAATCATCGGAGAACCACGGCGTGTCGAGGCCGTTGACCCGGATGAAGACTTCGCGCCGGCCGAACCCGCCGGCCTTGACTGCCGCGGCGACCTGCTCGCGCGCCGCCGGCTTGGCGTCGGGGGCGACCGCATCTTCCAAATCGAGAATCACGCCGTCGACCGGCAGCGTCTTGGCCTTCTCGATGGCGCGCGCATTCGAGCCGGGCATGTAGAGCACGCTGCGGCGCGGGCGGATGGCCATGACAATCCCAAACTGCGACAGCTTCGCCCCGGGCGAGCAGGGGCGTTTCGCACGCTAGCGGCGTTGCGCGCGCCGTGCCAGCGTTCGTTGCGCATGACCGACCGAATGCCGAGGCATGACCATGGCTGCGTCGACGCGCTTGCCTGTGCGCTGGTGGCCCGGCGTCTCGCTGACGGCACCGCAAAACCGTTCCCGAACCCGCCGCCGCGCGACGACTACGGGCTCGTCATGGCGATCTGGGCCTAGCGCCCTCAGGCCTCGGCGCCGGCCTGCGGGGCGACGTGCTCGCGCCGATCCGGCACGGTGAGAATCACATCGCCGCCCGCCACGCGCACCGCCATCGGCCGCAGCCGCATTGTGGAATTGCCGGCGTGACGCCCGCTGCGGATGTCGAACTCGTAGCCGTGCCAGGGGCAGACCACGTTGAGCTGGGTCTTGGAGAACGCCATGCCCTTGCTGGTGCGATCCGCGGCGATCACCTCGTCCACCTTGGGAATGATCTTGCCCTGGCACGCCGGTCCGCCCATGTGCGGGCAATGGTTGAGCCAGGCGTAGAACTCGCCGCCGAGCTTGAACACGCCCACCTCGAAATTCTCGAAGGCGATCACCTTGCGGCCGGGATCGCCGAACTCCGAGGCCGCACCGATATTCACCTCGCGCATCGACACCGTCTCCTACACCGGGATGATTTCATACTGTTTCCGGATGATCAGCTCGTCATTGCCGGGCTTGTCCCGGCAATCGCGATAGAGCGGGCATCGCCTTGCCTATTCAATCGGGATCACCGGGACTCGCCGCTTCGCGCCGGCCCGGTGATGACGAAGTGATCACCCGGATGTCGTATCAGATATGCCCACTGCGTCCCAGCCGCCGTCATCGCGAGCCCCCGCAGGGGGCGTGGCGATCTCCTCTTTTTGGATTGCTTCGGCGGGCTCCGCCC
>DATBWJ010000169.1:0-2943 GCA_036514935.1 Xanthobacteraceae bacterium | reverse complement strand
ACGCCGCTTCCGCCTCCATCACTCCCACCACCAACCGCTTGCCGAGCGCGCGCAAGGCGGCGGTCAGCGCTGGCAATTTCGTCGGATGCTTCGGGTCGAGGATGCGGCGCACCTCCTTCTCGTCCTTGCCGAGGCGGCGCGCCAATTCGGACTTGCTGATGCCGGCGGCCTTGAACGATTCCAGCACCGCGAGTTTTGCCGCCACGTCCGGCGCGACCGCGATCTCGACCAGACCGCGGCCCTTGGCGCGCGGCTTCGGCAGCGGCCTGCCGCCTTCGAGATAGGCGAGCAGCACGAGGCCGAGCGCTTCCTCGGCCATGGCGCTCGCATCGGCCAGGTCGCGCCCCTGGGTGATTGCCTCCGGCACGTCCGGGAAGCTCACCACAGTGCCGCGCCGCGAGCCCCGCTCAAACAGCGCGCGATAGACGTACGTCTGCATTCCAAATCCCCCCATGGCGGGCACACTCACCCTGTCGTTTTAGTCTGCAAGACCCAACTGCTTCCTGATCTTGCGCGCCGTCTTGGGATCAATCTCGCGCGACGGCACGGTCACCAGCCGGTCGCCCACGAACACCATCATGTGCCCGCCCTTGCCGCGCCAGGTCTCAGCCCGGAACGAAAGCCCTTTGCGCCGGGCTTCCTCCCGCAGTTCGGCAATGAATCGATCGCGCTTGTTCAATGCCGAAGCGGCGCCTCTTCATGACGGTGCCCACTATCGGACAAAATTGTCCGAAGGTCAAGAGGCAGCTGCCGTCCGCCCTTTGCTGAAGTCAGGGTTGCGCGCCCGCCGCGCGCGCGCCGGGGCGGCGTGAGAGCCGGCCGCGCCGGGCGGTCAGTGCAAGCTGGCGCCGGCCTGGGTGCGAAGACGGGCGATCTCGTCCTTGATCTGCAACTTGCGACGTTTCAATTCCGACAGCCTGAGATCGTCGGTGGAGGGATGCTGCAGTGCGTCGGCGATTTCCTGTTCGAGCGCTTGGTGTCGTTTTTCCAGTTCCACAAGGTGCGAGTGGATGGACATGAAGCCGATCTCCTGGTCAGATTTCTGCCTGACCGTCAAATTGTGACACGAAGCCGCCGGCAAGTCGACCGGCCGGCCATTGTGCAGTGCAGCAATCAACCGGAAAAGGTAGCGCTGAACCGCCGTTCGCTTGAAGGCGCCCGGCGAACGCGAGATAATTCGCCCGGCGCCCGAGGCACGCACGGCGCCCGCGCAGAACGGCGGCGATGACCAAAGAGGAAGAGGCCCAGCTCCGGGCGCAGCTCGCGCGGCTGAGACAGGAGCATCGCGACCTCGACTGCGCGATCGAAGCGCTGCAGGGCGTGCCGGGCGCCGATATCATCCAGGTCCAGCGGCTCAAGAAGCGCAAGCTGCAACTGCGCGACCGCATCATGCAGATCGAGGACCAGCTCACACCCGACATTATTGCGTAGCCGGCGTTCGCAGACCGACAAGGCGATTGACCGCCGCGCCGGCGGCAGCGTATCGAGCCAAACGGCTCGCGGGGCAGTCATGGCAAAACCGGTCGCAATCATCATGGGCAGCCAGTCCGACTGGCCGACGATGAAACACGCCGCCGACACGCTCGACGAGCTCGATATCGGCTACCAGGCCATGGTCATGTCGGCGCACCGCACACCCGACCGCCATATCGCCTTCGCCAAGGGGGCGAAGGAGGCGGGGTTCAAGGTCATCATCGCCGGCGCCGGCGGCGCCGCGCATCTGCCCGGCGTCACCGCCGCCCTCACGCCTCTGCCGGTATTTGGCGTGCCGATGGAGACGAAGGCGTTATCGGGAGTCGATTCGCTCTATTCGATCGTGCAGATGCCGGCGGGCGTGCCGGTCGGCACATTGGCGATCGGCAAGGCGGGCGCGATCAACGCCGCGCTGCTGGCCGCCGCCGTGCTCGCGCTCAGCGACGCCGGGCTTGCCGAACGGCTTGCGGCCCGGCGCAAGCGCGAGGCCGACGCGGTGGCCGAGAAGCCCGGCGAGAACGCGTCCTGATCGCGCGCGGGCGGCCAGCGTGGACTTCGCTAGCAGAGTCTGCTAGATGGCCACCACCTATGCGCGACCGCGGGTCGCGGCTTCCCATCCCCATGCGAGAGGACAAGGCGTGCAGGTTCTTGTTCGTGACAACAACGTCGACCAGGCCCTCAAGGCGCTCAAGAAGAAGATGCAGCGCGAGGGCATTTTCCGCGAGATGAAGCTTCGCGGTCATTATGAGAAACCCTCGGAGAAACGGGCGCGCGAACGGGCGGAGGCGATCCGCCGGGCGCGCAAGCTTGCCCGCAAGCGCGCGCAGCGCGAGGGGCTCATTCCCGGCAAGCCCAAGCCGGTCAAGCCAGCGGCGCCGCGGCCGTACGCGGCTGCGGGCCGGTGAGCGCATCCGGTTCCGGCGAACGCAGACAGCGCTGATTAGCAAGATGCGGCGCGGGCTGTCCCCGCGCCGCCGTGCTTTCATGGTTGTCGGCCTGATCGCCGGCAGCCTCAGCGCTCGGCCAGGAACGCGCGCGCGGCCTCCTGCGCGCCGTGGAAGTCGAGCTCGTTGTGGCCGCCGCGCAGGCGCACGAAGCGCTTGGGCGCGCTGATGCGCGCGAACAGCCGCTCGCCGAACTCGATCGGCACGATGCCGTCGCTCTCGCCGTGCATGACCAGCACCGGCGCGCGCACGCGCGCGATGCGCAGATCGGAGCGGAACTTGTCCTTCATCAGCAGGCGCACCGGCATGATCGGGTAGGCGCGTGCGGCGACGTCGGCGGCCGAGGTGAAGGGCGATTCCAGGATCAGCCCGCCGACCGGGTGCTCGGCGGCGAGCGCGACGGCGACCCCTGAGCCGAGCGACTCGCCCCACAGCACGAGCCGGCCGGCGCTATAGCGCGCGGTGGCGAAGCGATAGGCGGCAAGCCCGTCGGCGATCAGCCCGTCCTCGCTCGGCGAGCCGGTGG
>DATBWJ010000168.1:0-2154 GCA_036514935.1 Xanthobacteraceae bacterium | reverse complement strand
AGCGGGTCCTCGACCACCAAAACCCATCCGATGAAGGCGGCCACCATGAGCCCGAGCGCGCCAGCGAAGGCGGCCGACGCCACCTTCCCCAGCGCGGGGCGCGTCCTTGTCCTGTGCTGGCCGAGCGGGGCGCTCAGGTCATCCGCCGCCACGGCCCAAACCCTCGCGAATCATGGCCGCGAGTCTAGCATGGGCCTCGACGCGTGCCGGCAAAGCCATCGCCGCAGGTGTGCGCCCGCCCGGCGGCGGCCGCCGGGCGCCTCCCGGCAAGCCATGCCCGCCCCACGCTCAGTTCGGAACCGCGGCCTTCGGGTTGGGCGGGAACGCCGAGTTCACCGACGTGCCGCGCAGCAGGCTGAAGGCGGCGGTGAGAGCCTTGTCGTCCTTCGGATCGGGCGGAATATAGGACTGCGAGCCGCCCTGCTCGTCGCCGTCGCCCCTGAGATGGCCGCGCAGCGCGGATTCACCCTTGGTTTCGGTCCGCGTCTTGACGTCCTCGGGGACGTCCTGCAGCACCTCGATGTCCGGCACGATGCCCTTGGCCTGGATCGAGCGGCCGGCCGGTGTGAAGTAGCGGGCGGTGGTCAGCCGCAGCGCGCCGTTGCCCGGCCCCAGCGGAATAATGGTCTGCACGGAGCCCTTGCCGAACGAGCGCGTGCCGACCAGCGTCGCACGCTTGTGATCCTGCAACGCCCCGGCGACGATCTCTGAAGCCGAGGCGGAGCCGCCGTTGATGAGCACGATCACCGGCTTGCCCTTGGTCAGGTCGCCCGCCCTGGCATTGTGGCGCTGGGTCTCCTCGGGATCGCGGCCGCGCGTCGAGACGATCTCGCCGCGTTCGAGGAAGGCGTCCGATACCGCGATCGCCTGCTCGAGCAGGCCGCCCGGGTTGTTGCGCAGGTCGAGTACATAGCCCTTGAGCCGTTCCTGCGGGATCTGGGTGGCCAGCTCGCTGATCGCCCGTTTGAGGCCTTCGCTCGTCTGCTCGTTGAACTGGGTGATTCGGATGTAGCCGACGTCGTCCTCCACGCGCGTGCGCACCGAGCGAACGCGAATGACCGCGCGCACAATCGACACCTCGATCGGCTTTTCCGCGCCCTTGCGCATGATCTTGAGGTTGATCTTGGTGTTGACCGGGCCCCGCATCTTCTCAACCGCCTGGTTGAGGGTGAGGCCCTGCACCGGCTCGTCGTCGAGGTGGGTGATGATGTCGCCGGCCCGCACGCCGGCCTTGGCCGCCGGCGTATCGTCGATCGGGGCGACCACCTTGACGAGTCCCTCCTCCATCGTGACCTCGATGCCCAGTCCGCCGAACTCGCCGCGCGTCTGCACCTGCATGTCGCGGAAATTCTTGGGATCGAGGTAGCTCGAATGCGGATCAAGGCCGTTGAGCATGCCGTTGATGGCCGACTCGACGAGCTTGGCGTCGTCGGGCTTTTCGACATAGTGCGAGCGCACGCGCTCGAATATGTCGCCGAACAGGTTGAGCTGCCGGTAGGTGTCGGATGCCGCCGCACGGGCGCTCGATCCCACCCACACGGGGGGTCTTGCCACCAGCAGGGTCAACGCCGCGCCCGCCATCGCGCCGAGCAGAAGCAGGGGTGTCTTGCGCATCATCCGCGCACCTTTTCGCTTTCACGTGTCGCCCACCAGGGGGCGGGATCGATCGGCGTCCCGTCCATGCGGAACTCGATATAGAGAACGGGTTGACTGGAACCGGTCACGATAGCGGATGCAACCTGCGGGCCGCTTCCCATCACGGCCACCGGTTCCCCGGTCAGGACGAACTGGCCGACTTCGACCGATATTCGCTCCATGCCCGCGAGCAGAACATGATAGCCGCCGCCGGCATTGAGGATCAAGAGTTGGCCATAGGACCGATAGGGAGCAGCGTAAACGACCCAGCCGTCGCACGGCGAGGTCACCTGCGCGCCCGGGCGCGCGGCGATGGAAACCCCTTTTTCGGCCCCGCCGATTCCGTCAGCGGCGCCGAAATCCCGCGTTTTGATACCGTTGACCGGCAACGGCAGCAGGCCCTTGGCGGAGGCGAACGCCACTGCCGGGCCGAGCCGGCCGGGATTCTTGAGCGCGGCCAGGTTTGCCCGCCCCTCCTCACCGCGGGAAGCCGCGCGCGCGGCGCGGGGGGCCGCGTCA
>DATBWJ010000167.1:0-6386 GCA_036514935.1 Xanthobacteraceae bacterium | reverse complement strand
CCGGCTGGCGGCTGACCGCCTACGCGCGCGGCGAAGAGATCGTGGGCTTCGCCGCGCCCGGTCGCAAGCCGATCGGCTTTGCCTGCGATGTCGGCACAACCAAGGTCGCGGGCTACCTGGTCGATCTCGAAACCGGCGAGGAACTGGGCGCCGCCGGCGTGATGAACCCGCAGATCGGCTACGGCGAGGACGTGATCAGCCGCCTGGTGCGGGCCACGCGCGACGCAGCCGGCGCCGCCGACCTGGCGCGGGTGATCCGCGAAGCCCTCAACGGCCTCCTTGGCGACCTCGCGGCGGAGGCGGGCGTGGCCCGCGATCAGGTCGTCGAAGCGTGTGTCGTCGGCAATACCGCCATGACGCACCTGCTGCTCGATCTGCCGGTAGATCAGCTCGCGCTGGCGCCGTTCGTGGCGGCGGCGAGCGCGGCCCTCGACATCAAGGCGCGCGATCTCGGGATCGAGGCGGCTCCCGGCGCCTACCTTCACGTGCTGCCGTGCGTGCGCGGCTTCGTCGGCGCCGACCACGTGGCGATGATCCTGGCGAGCGACCTCGACCGCAAGCCGCACGCCGCCATCGGCGTCGACATCGGCACCAACACCGAGATCGGGTTGGCGCGGCCGGATCGCGGAACGCTGACATCCGCCTCCTGCGCCTCTGGCCCGGCGTTCGAAGGCGCCCACATCAGCCACGGCATGCGGGCGGCGACCGGCGCCATCGAGATCGTGCGCATCGGAGCGACCGGCGTGAGCGTGAAGACGGTCGGCGATGCGCCCCCGGTCGGGCTGTGCGGATCGGGAATCGTGGATGCCATCGCCGAGATGCACCGAACCGGCGTGATCGACGATCGCGGCCGCATGAAACGCGAGATTGAAGGCGTGCGGGTGGCGGATCAAGAGCCGGAGTTCGTCATCGTGCCGGCGGCGCGCAGCGGCACCGGTCGCGACATCGTAGTCACGCAGCACGACGTCAACGAGATCCAGTTGGCCAAGGGCGCGGTGGCGGCCGGCATCGAGACGCTGGTCGAAGCGACCGAGACCAGGCGCGAGGATATCAAGGAGGTCATCATCGCGGGTGCGTTCGGCTCCTATCTCAATCTCGATAGCGCGCTGGCCATCGGCTTGCTGCCGCGCTTGCCGAATGCGCGCTATCTCCAGGTCGGAAACGCGGCGGGCGTCGGCGCGAAGATCGCACTCCTGTCGCGCGCCGAACGCGAGCGCGCGCGCAACATCGCCAGGCACATTGGCTACGTGGAACTGACGACATCTCCCGGGTTCAACCGCCGCTTCGCGCTGTCCATGCTGTTCCCGAAGCGGCCGGTCTACGAGGACGCATGAAGATCATCGGCGAAAAGATCAACGGCACGCGCAAGCAGGTTGCCGCCGCCATCGCCAGCCGCGACGCCGGCGTCATCCGCTCGTTGGCGCTGGACCAGGCCGAGGCGGGCGCGGACTGGCTCGACGTCAATGCCGGCACGCATCCGGAGCGCGAGCCCGAGGACCTGGCGTGGCTGGTGCGGATCGTCCAGGAGGCGGTCGAAGTGCCGCTGTGCCTGGACAGCGCCAACCCGAAGGCGCTGGCAGCGGCGCTCAAGGAGGTCAGGCGCGCGCCGATGATCAACTCGATCAGCGGCGAGCCGGAGCGCCTCAACGGCGTTCTGCCGCTCGTCGCCGCCCACGGCTGCGAGGTGATCGCGCTGGCGATGGACGCGCGCGGTATTCCGGCGACGGCGGACGCGCGGCTGGAGGTGGTGCAGCACTTGTTCGAGGCGACGCGTCGCGCGGGCGTGCGCGACGACAAGGTCTATGTCGACCCGCTTGCCACCGCAGTCGCGACCGATACCGAGGCCGCGCGAATCACGCTCGCGGCGGCCCGCGCCGTGCGCGCCCAATTCCCCCAAGCGCACGTGTTGCTCGCGCTGAGCAATGTGTCGTTCGGCCTGCCGGCGCGGGCGCTGGTCAACCGCACGTTCCTGACGCTTGCGCTGGCGGCGGGAGTGGACGCGGCGATTGTCGATCCCACCCAGCGCGAGTTCAAGCCCACGCTCGTTGCCACCGAGCTCTTGCTCGGCGAGGACAAGCATTGCCTGAAATATACCCGCGCATTCCGGGCCGGACTGCTGCAGGCGAGGTCGGCCGCCTGAGATCGTTCAACTGAGGGAGCACCCAATGAATCCACTCGTCGAAGCCATTAGCGAGATGCGCGAAGATGATGCCGTGCGCATCGCAAATGAGATGCTCGACCAGGGCACCAGCGCACTGGACATCCTGGATCACTGCCGCGAGGCGATGGCGATGGTCGGCAAGCGTTATGAAGCCGGCCAGTACTTCGTGCCGGAGCTGATCCTGGCCGGAGAAATGCTGCGTCGAATCTCGGATATCGTGAAGCCGAGGCTCGCCGAGGGTGTCGCCGTGAAGAAGCTCGGCAAGATCGTGATCGGCACCGTGCAGGGCGATATCCATGACATCGGCAAGAACATCGTGACGTTCATGCTCGACGTCAATGGCTTCGACGTAAAGGACCTCGGCGTGGACGTCCCGGTACAGAAGTTCGTGGAGGCCGTGAAGGAGTTCCGCCCGCAGGTGGTCGGTCTGAGCGGGTTTCTCACGCTCGCCTACGATCCGATGAAGAACACCATCCAGGCGCTCAAGGATGCCGGCCTGCGCGAGGGGGTGAAGGTCATGATCGGCGGCGGGCAGGTCGACGAGCAGATCCGGGAATATGCGAACGCCGACGCTTTTGGAAAGGACGCCATGGCGGCCGTCGCCCTGGCGAGATCATGGACGACATGAAGGAGAACGACATGACCAGGGAGAATTGGAAGCAGCTCTGTGCTGCCGAGAGGTTCGAGGCGCATTTCAAGGCATTCATGTCGCCGGAGGGCGTTCAGTTCGCCACGCCGGCGGCCGAGCGCGCCTATCAGGACCGCGTGCAGATGCTCAAGGACGTCGTGCAACTGAAGAAGCCGAAGCGCGTGCCGGTGTGCCCCATCATCGGGTTCTATCCCTTCGCCTATGCGGGGGTAACGCCCGAGGAGGCGATGTACGACTATGACAAGCTCGGCCTGGCGCTCAAGAAGTTCCACGCCGATTTCGTGCCCGACTCGCTGGCGATCGCACCGGTCTACGGCTCGGGCAAGGTCTTCGACATTCTCGGCTACAAGCTCTATCGCTGGCCCGGCCGCGGCGTGCCGCCGACGGCGCCCTACCAGTGCGTGGAAGCCGAATACATGCACGCCGACGAGTACGACGAGTTCATCAATGATCCCTCCGGCTATTTCACGCGGTTCTATCTGCCCCGCGTCTTCGCCGCGCTCGAAGGCTGGCAGATGCTGGCGCCGGTGACCGATGTCCTGGAGCTGCCCTTCTTCGGGCCCTACATCGTTCCCATCGGCATTCCGAAGGTCCAGGAATCGTTCCAGAAGCTGCTGGAAGCCGGCCGGGCCGCGATGGAGTGGATCCAGGCCGCCAGCGCCGTCGACGCCGCCACCCTCACCACGCTGGGATTACCCTCCGTCTTCGGCGGCTTCACCAAGGCGCCGTTCGACACGCTCGGCGACACCCTGCGCGGCACGCATGGCATCATGCTCGACAAGTTCCGCCAGCCGCGGAAACTGCTCGCCGCGATGGAAAAGCTCGTGCCGATCGGCATTGATCTCGGGGTGCGCTCGGCCGGACCGCAGCACCCGGTGGTGTTCATGCCGCTTCACAAGGGCGCGGACGGATTCATGTCGGACGACGACTTCAAGACGTTCTATTGGCCCACCCTCAAGGCGGTGATCCTCGGCCTGATCGAGCAGGGCAACGTGCCCTACCTGTTCGTCGAAGGCAGCTACAATCACCGGCTCGACGTCATCGCCGACTCGGGCATCCCGCGCGGCACCACGATCTGGATGTTCGACCAGACCGACATGAAAGAGGTGAAAAAGAAGTTCGGCAGCTGGGCGTGCTTCGGCGGCAACGTGCCGGTGTCGATGCTCAAGGCGGGCAAGCCGCAGCAGGTGAAGGACTACGTCAAGCGAGTGATCGATGACTGCGCCCAGGATGGCGGCTTCATCCTCGCCAACGGCGCGGTGCTTGACGACGCCGAGCCGGCAAACCTGCACGCGATGATCGACACTGGCAAGGAATACGGTGTGTACCGCTGACGCCGCGCCGAGCTCGTGCGTGCTCCGGAGGACAAACAGCCGGCGATCGCCACGGCATACATGGCTGGCGAGCTTCAGAAACTGCTCGATGGCGGCGTGCCCGGCGTGCATTTCTATTGCATGAACCGCTCCGTGCCGACCATCGAGATCCTCAAGCGCGTCAAGCGCTGAGGCGGCTCGCCGGCATCCGCAAGCCTCGACGTTTGCGGCCGTACATGCGAGGCTCGGCCGCCAACCAAGAGCCGGCAGGCCTCTCAAAGAAATGATCGAGGAGGAGGGCGATGCTAGACCAGGTCAGTGAGAGCGCGGCGATTTCGCAAGTGCGCCGCAAAGTGGCGGCCATGGGCGCCACCTTCGATCCTGACATTCTCGCGGCGACACGGGCGCTCTATGCGCCGCTCGTGCGCAAGCCGCGCGTGCAGGTGACGGCCGATGTCGCCTACGGCGCCGATCCGCGCCAGAAGCTCGACGTCTACCAGCCGGCACAGGCCGCCGATCGCGTGCTCGTCTACATCCCCGGCGGCGGGTTCACCGGCGGCGACAAGAACGGGGACGGCATTTTCTACGTCAACCTCGGCACCTACTTCGCCGACCACGGCATCTTGACGATCGTGGCGAACTATCGCCTGGCGCCGGCGCACACCTGGCCCGCCGGCGCGCAGGACGTCGCCAGCGTCGTCGCCTGGGCGCGCGCCAATGCCCGCACGTTCGGCGGCAACCCGGAGCGCATCATTCTGTACGGCCAGTCGGCCGGCGCGACCCATTCCGCGCAGTACCTGTTCGATGCCTCGTTCCATCCGCCGTCCGGACCGGGCGTGGCGGCCGGCATATTGATGAGCGGTCCCTATCGTCTGGAGGGCGAGCTGCGCCCCAACATGCAGGCCTATTTCGGCGACGATCCGTCGACCTACGCCGAGCGCTCCCCGCTCAGCCATGTCGGCAAGAGTCGCACGCCCCTGCTTCTCAGCGTGGCGCAGTACGATCCGGCGTTCCTGGCCGCCCCGACCTACGAGCTCGCCCAGGCGGTGACGTGGCGCGACAGCAAAAGCCCGCGGCTCGCTTATTTCGCGGGACACAACCACGTGTCGACCGTCATGAGTTTTGGCACCCCACAGGATGATGTCGGTGCCGTGATCCGCGACTACGTCGCCTCAGTCGCCTGACGCGCTCACTCGGCGGCCGCGCGGGAGGGCGCCTTGACCGGTCTGAGGCCCAGCATCTCGCGCGCTTCGGCCGCCGTGGCCGGCTCAGCGCCGAGTTCGCGGATGATGCGCACAATGCGGGTGACCAGTTGTTCGTTGGTCGCCAGCACGCCTCGCGAGTAGTAGTTGTTGTCCTCCAGGCCCACCCGCACATGTCCGCCGAGCAGGATGGCGTTCACGGTGGCCGGCAGCTGCGCCGAGCCGATGGCGCTCACGCAGAAGATCGAGTCCTTCGGCAGGTGATCGACCATCGTCTGCATGATTTTCGGGGAGTAGGGGTAGCCGCCCTGAAAGCCGAGCGCATTGAGCACCATGTTGACGTAATAGGGCGGCTTGTCGAAGCCGGCGTCGATCAGGCGCTGCGTGTCCTGGACGATGTGGGCCAGCGAAAACACCTCCCATTCCGGCTTGACGCCGCGCTGCTGGAAGTGCTGGGCCATCTGGGTGCAGCGGTCGGGGGCCGTGAGCAGGAGAATCTTGCGGTTCTGGAACTGGGCGAGAATCGTGTGGCCATCGAAGGTCACCATCTCGCAATGCGGTGCGTCGGCGCCCTTGAGCCGCTCCTCGAAAATGATCTCCTCGTATTCATAGCCGTCGCGTAGCGGGCGCACCATGTCGCCGTCCACGCCGCCTCCAGTCGAGTTGTTGATGATGATGTCGCACTTCTCGCGGATGAGCGAATTGATCCGCCCGTAGACCTGCGCGTCGCACGTCGCCTGGTCGTCGGGCCGCCGCGCGTGCACCGCCACGATGCTCGCACCCTCGTTGTAGGAGCGGTAGACGGACGCCGCGATCTCCTCCGGCTGCGTCGGAAGATCGGGATTCTGCTTCTTGGTCGCCATGCCGCCGGTGGGGGCAACCGTGACAATGACCTTGGGCGTAACCATCAGGCTCTCCGGTTAGGGCACGTTCAAGAATAGTTGAATCGAGGAATGATGGGAGGGGGATTCCCACGGCGACTCGGCGCGTGTAGCGCTGCGGCATGATCGATGAGGCGGCGATTCGGCTGCGCTACCAGGGGCTGGAGCCGGTGCTCGATG
>DATBWJ010000166.1:0-2005 GCA_036514935.1 Xanthobacteraceae bacterium | reverse complement strand
CCCCCCCGGCGACGGCGCCAAGGAGCAGCAAAACGAAGCAGCCCGCCACCACACCAACCAAGCCCTGGCCCCATCGCCAACGCTTTCGCGGATGGGACCCACTCGACCTGGCATTTCGCGCCCCCTCTCCCCAGCGACTATTCGATTCACACATTTCGAGGCCCGAGTTGGTAGCCGTACTTGATCATTCGGAAGTCCTCCAGACCTCGGCGCATGATCTTGGGGCCGGGTTTGCCGTAGTAGCCGTCCCAACTGCCGAGGCGAGCGATGACCCAGGCGGCGAAGGCGAGCGAGCCCTTCGCATGGGGATTTGTCTGGCGCGCGGTTTTGCCCTCGAGCTTGGCCGACAGGGCTTCGAGCAGCGGCTGGTCGGCCGGATCGAAGGCTGCTTCCAATCGCTGGCTGCCGCCGTCGCGGGCGCGCACCAATTGCATGACGGTGACCGCGGCGCAGGCAGCGGCGCCGACCAGACGCGCCGTCGCGGCGGGCTCCTCCAGCGTTGCCGCCTCGATATCAAAGCCGGCTGTCTTCAGCGTGCGGAAGTAGTCTTCGATGATCCAGCGCCGGCGGTAGAAGTCGAGCACCATGCGCGCCGCGCCGACGCTGTCCACCGCATGGGTCGTCAGAAGCCGCCAGTGGATCGGCTCGCCGACGGAAGGCGGCGTGGTCTCAAGGATGTCGACCAGCGTCAGACGAACCGTCTCGGCAAGCTCGCGCGCAGTGCTGTTCTTCGGCTTGCACAACAAGACCGGAGCGAAGCGCAAGCCAAGCTCCGTCTCGCGCCGCGGCCGTCCCGGCGCGGCGGGGATGATCACCCTCAGCCGCTCCGCTTCCGGCAAGCCGTCGGCAAAGGCAAACAGCCGCGTCTCGCCGCCCGCCGCGGTCCTGATCCGACGGTCCTGTGCCGCGCGGGTGATCAGATGGACGTTCGCGGGGCGGCAGGCGAATTCCTCGTAGATGTCGCTTTCCCGGTCGGCCACGACGGTGATCCGTGCCGCCTGCGACAGAACCACGCCGGCCTGCGCCATGCCGTCCAGCCAGCGTTGCGATTCCTTGTCGGCCGTCGCCCGCTCGCGGCGCGCTCCAACCTTGCCCTGGTCGCGGTTCGACACCTGCATATGGACGAGGCCGGCGATCTCGCCCGTCACCGCATCGACCGCCAGAACCGAATGCAGGCACAATCCGCCGAGCGCCCCGCCACGGCCGACCGGGCCAAAGCCGCGCCCGCGCGCCGCCTTGCCGCCGAACACCAACTCGCTGGTATCCTGGATCGCCAGTATGTCCATGCCGGCAACCCGTTCGGCTGTCCGCGCCGCGGCGCACGCACTCATCTCGGCGACCGTCACCGCCTCGTTGTGCAACAGCCGGAAGAATTGCATCTGCCGCGCCCGGTCGCCACCGGCCAGCCGGCGAACGCAACTGCCTGGCCGTGCCACCAGAGCCTGGTGCAAATGCTCCCCCCTTTTTGCAGGCGGCGGTCGCCAAACCGCCCCAGCCCAACCCTCGTGCCTGACATGAAAACCCTCCGCGAATCGTTGCCGACCAACGGAATCAGCCCTCAACACAACACGCAACCCGAGATGTGTGAACACGACAGCGGCGAACCCGGAGGATGGCGCCGACCACTTGCTCAAGAATCCCGTCGTCCTCGACCAGCTCGCGCACCCGTTGCTCGAACCGTCCAACCGCCACCTTGCCGACCTTCAGGCCGAAGGCCTTGAGGATACCGCGCAGGTGATTGTCCAGGCTGACCCGGGAAGTCACCAGCATCTCGCGGCTGCGTAAGAGCGCCCGCAGCTTGTGCGTCGCCTGGCTCTTGACGTGAACCGCCCGGTACCAACCCGCCTGTAGCGCCCAGGCGATATTGCGCGCGTCAATCCGGTCGGTCTTGACCGGCATGGCGCTCGTCGCCGCCTTCAGATGCCGCGCGTCAAGGCAGACCACCGGCAATCCGGCAGCCGCCAGACCGTCATGCATCGCCGGCGCGAGCGACCCGGCCTCGAGC
>DATBWJ010000165.1:0-2797 GCA_036514935.1 Xanthobacteraceae bacterium | reverse complement strand
CGGTGACGAGCCCATAGAGGATGCCGTGGGTTTGGGCGGCGGAGGCGACGAACCGCTCGAAGCCGACCTTGTTGATCTCGAACGCCGAGGTCGTGCGCGCGATCATGGCGCCGTCGGCGAACAGCTTCAGGTCGACCTCGTAGGTGCCGATCTGGACCACGGCCGGCAGGTAGACGGGCGCCCGGAACAGCGTCGGCGTCAGGAAGGTCACCCCGCCCGGCGCCTCGCTGTAGAGCCGGTGACGCGCCTTCAATCGCAGGAAGGCGGTGCGGAACGGATCGTCGCGCACCACGTCGGCGATGTCCGCGCCGATCTGCTGGGGCAATACGGTTTGCGCCAGGCCGATCCGCAGGCGACGGATGGTGTCGGCGTCGGCAATGGCGTCGTGGGGCCGGCTCGACAGCACCGCGAGATACGACGGCACGTCGATGAAGGTGCGCGACTCAATATTGACCCACAGCCCGAGCACGCGCTCCTTGCGGCGCGTGACCGTGCGCTCGCGCGGGCCGGTGACGGTGGCGACCAGATCATAGGCGCCGCGCCGCGGCACGCTCGCCCGATCGGGCTCGACCGACCCGAACAGAACGAGCTCGAGGCCGGTGAAACTCGATGTGATCATGACCCGGTGGGTCGACAGCGAAGCCACCATCCGTTCGGCCGCGGCCGGGCTGCTCGCCCCAAGGGCGAACGCGATGACGATCGCTAGCCGCATCATCCGGCCTCCGCCGCGCGCAGCGAATAAAACTCGGCCGGAGCCAGCACGAGGTCGAAGGCGAACCGCAGCCCGACGGCGACGACCAGCACGCCGAGCAGCAGCCGCAGGCGGTCGGCCGGCATGTTCTGGCCGGCGCGCGCCCCGAACTGGGCACCGATCACGCCGCCGACCATCAGGATCAGCGCGAGCACGGCATCGACGAGGTGGTTGGTCGCCGCATGCAGCACCGTCGCCGCCGCCATCGTGACCAGCGTGAGCACCATCGAGGTGCCGATGACAACGTTGGTCGGCACGCGCAGGAAATAGATCAGCATCGGCACGAGCAGGAACCCGCCGCCGATGCCGAGGATGGCGCCGATGAAGCCGATCGAAAATCCGATTGTCAGGACGGGGATGGCCGACACGTAGATGCCCGACTGCTTGAATCGCAGTTTCATGGGCAGGCCGTGCACCCAGGTGTGGCTGCCGGGCCGCCGCAGTTCCGCCCGCTTGCCGCGGCGCGCGCGCAGCATGGCGCGCACCGCCTCGCTCGCCATCAGCGCGCCGACGGAACACAGAAGCACCACGTAGGAGAGCCCGATGGTGAGGTCGAGCTGGCCGATTGAGCGCAAGAGCGTGAACAGCCAGACGCCGCCGATGGTGCCGACGCCGCCTCCGGTCAAGAGGGTGATGGCGAGGGAGAGGTCGAGCGCGCGGCGCCGCCAATAGGAGATTGCGCCCGAGAACGAGGAAGCGGCGATGTGGCTCGCCACCGTGGCCACCGCCACCGCCGGCGATACCCCGATGAAGATGAGCAGCGGGGTCATCAGGAACCCGCCGCCGATGCCGAACATGCCCGAGACGAACCCGACGGCCAGCCCCATCCCGAATATGAGGAAGATATTGACCGGCAGGTCCGCGACCGGAAGGTAGATTTCCACCGGATTGATCCGGCGCGCGCCCGCGCCGGCCCTGTCTGTGCTGCGCTCTAAGGGCGATTGGCTTCCACCGGTTACAGGCTTGCGCGGCCATCGCAATCAAATTCTGCGCGCGCGCCAAACGCCTGCCTTCAAGTGCCGATGAGGAGGCGCAGATCAGAGCGTAGCGGTGCCGGCCTTGCCGGCGCGCGGCTTTGGCTTGATCTCGCCCGCGGGCGCGCCCGCGCGGTTCCAGCCGCCGGCCGGCGCCTTGACGGCAGTCGCCTCCTCGGGCTGGGGTTCGTAGACCCACTGCTGCACGGCGGCGCGCGCCGCGTTGAGCGTCGGCGCATCGAGTCGCTTGGCCACCTCGTCGCGTTTCTTGGCGGCGTCCTGGTCGCCCTGCAGGGCGGCGAGCGCGAACCACTTGTACGATTCCGCGAAATTCTGCTCCACCCCGATGCCGCGGGCGAACAGCACGCCGAGATTGAACTGGCTGTCGGCGACGCCGTGCGTGGCGCCCTTGCGGAACCAGTGCGCGGCCTGGGCGTAATCGGGCTTGCCCATGGCGCCCTCGGCATGCAGCACGGCCAGATTGTGCATCGCCTTGGCGTTGCCCTTCTCGGCGGCCGCCAGATAGAGCGCGCGCGCCTTCCCGGCGTCCCGCTTCACGCCCAAGCCTTTCTCGTACATGCCGCCAAGCCGGAACTGCGCCGGCGCCAGCCCGGCCGCGGCGGCGCGTTCGAGCCAGGCTGCGGCGGCCGCTGGATTGGCAGGCACGCCGCGCCCTTCGGCCCAGCGCATGCCGACCTCGTAGGCAGCCGCCGGATCGCCGGCGCGCGCTGCGGCGATGAGCTGCCGGCTGCCGATGGCGGGCGGCAGGCTGTCGGGCGGGGCGGCGGTCTCAGGCGGCCCCATGTCGGCGGGCGGCGAGGCCGCCGGCGGCGCCAGCGCGATCGGCGGCGCGACCGGCGGGCGCTGCGCCAGTGCGGCGGTGGTGTCGGCGGGCGCGCTTGCGGCCGGGAGCGGGGGTGGCGTCGGCCGCTCGGGCGCGGGCGCCATGATGACCGGCGCCAGCGCGCCGGACGATGGCATCTGGGCGAGCAGGCCGTCGGGGGCCGGCAGCAGGCCCGAGCTACGGTTGGCGTCCGCTGGCTTGCGCGCCGGTGCCTCGTCCGGCGGCGAT
>DATBWJ010000164.1:0-6853 GCA_036514935.1 Xanthobacteraceae bacterium | reverse complement strand
TGCGCCCGCCTCGCAATGACGGCGAAGACGATGCGATTTGAAGGCATCCCGATTTAGGCCGGCGCCGCCTCCTTGCGGCGATCCTCTTTCCGGCGCTCGTTCGGATCGAGAAGCCGCTTGCGCAGGCGGATCGATTGCGGCGTGACCTCGACGAGCTCGTCGTCGGCGATATAGGCGAGCGCCTTCTCCAGCGTCATGCGCATGGGCGGGGTGAGGCGCACCGCTTCGTCCTTGGCCGTGGTGCGGATGTTGGTGAGCTTCTTGCCCTTGAGCACGTTGACGTCGAGATCGTTGCCGCGCGTGTGCTCGCCCACGATCATGCCGCGATAGACCTTGCAGCCCGGCTCGATCATCATCGGGCCGCGGTCCTCCAGGTTCCACAACGCGTAGCCGACCGCCTCTCCGTCGTCGTTGGAGATCAGCACGCCGGTGCGCCGGCTCTGGATTTCCCCCTTGTAGGGCGCATAGCCGTGGAACAGGCGGTTCAAGACGGCGGTCCCGCGCGTGTCGGTGAGCATCTCGCCCTGGTATCCGATCAGCCCGCGCGTCGGGGCGTGGAAGACGAGGCGCAGCCGGCCGCCGCCCGACGGGCGCATCTCGATCAGCTCGGCTTTGCGCGCGGCGAGCTTTTGCACGACGATGCCGGCGTGCTCCTCGTCGAGGTCGATGACGACCTCTTCGATCGGCTCCATCAGGGAGCCGGCGTGCCCGTCCCGGCGCATCAGCACCCTGGGCCGCGATACCGACAGCTCGAAGCCTTCGCGCCGCATGGTCTCGATCAGAATGCCGAGCTGCAATTCGCCGCGCCCGGCCACCTCGACCGCGTCGCGTTCCGCGGACTCGGTGACGCGCAGAGCGACGTTGCCCTCCGCCTCGCGCAGCAGCCGGTCGCGGATCATCCGGCTCGTCACCTTGTCGCCTTCCGTGCCGGCAAGCGGGGAATCATTGACGCGGAAGGTCATCGACAGGGTCGGCGGATCGATCGGCTGCGCCGGCAGCGGGACGTCGATCTCGGGCGCGCACAGCGTGTGCGAGACCGTCGCGCCGGGCAACCCGGCGATCGCCACGATGTCGCCCGCCGTCGCCTCCTCGATGGGCTGGCGTTCCAGGCCGCGGAAGGCGAGCACCTTCGATACGCGGCCCTGCTCGATCACCGCCCCGTGGCGGTCGAGCACCTTGGCCAACTGGTTGGGCCGAATCGTGCCCGAGGTGATGCGGCCGGTGACGACGCGGCCAAGATAGGGATTGGCCTCGAGGATGGTGGCGAGCATGCGGAACGGCCCCTCCTCGACCGCGGGCGGCGCGACATGGCGCAGCACGAGGTCGAACAGCGGCGCCATCGAGTCCTTCGGCCCCTCCGCGCTGCGCGCCATCCAGCCCTGCTTGGCCGAGCCGAACAGGATCGGGAAGTCGAGCTGCTCGTCGCTGGCGTCAAGGGCGGCGAACAGGTCGAACACCTCGTTGACCACCTGTGTGGGGCGCGCATCGGCGCGGTCGACCTTGTTGATGATGACGATCGGCCTCAGCCCCATCCCGAGCGCTTTGGAGACGACGAACTTGGTCTGCGGCAGCGGACCCTCGGCGGCGTCGACCAGCACGAGCGCGCCGTCCACCATGTTGAGGATGCGCTCGACCTCGCCGCCGAAATCGGCGTGTCCGGGCGTGTCGACGATGTTGATGCGGGTGTGCTGCCAGAGGACCGAGGTCACCTTGGCGAGGATGGTGATGCCGCGCTCACGTTCGAGGTCGTTGGAATCCATGGCGCGCTCCGCCACCCGCTGATTCTCCCGCAAGGAGCCGGATTGCTGCAGCAGGCGGTCGACCAGCGTGGTCTTGCCGTGGTCGACATGGGCGATGATGGCGACGTTGCGCAGGTTCATGTGTCCGCAGGACGGCCGACAGGCCGCCAAGAATGGCACAGGACTGCGACGTTCGCGCTCCCGCATCGAACGCGGCAATCCTGCGAGATGTCCGGGGCAAGGTTGCGCGGAATATAGTGATGCAGGGGCGTGAGGCAAGGTCGGTCGGCCTGGCCGGTTAATAGGCCGTCAGCAGGTCGATCTTGGTGTTGGCCAAGATCAACCGCTTGGCCAGCAGCGCCGCCAGATTGTGCACGATGCGCTGGCCGGATTGCGGGTGCTCCTGGCAGAACCGATTGATCTGATCGCGAGGCAATTCGAGGCAGGCGACGAATGTATCGGCCCACACATCGGCGGTCCGACGCTCCTCGAGCAGCGCCATCTCGCCGAACTCCATGCCCTGCGACATGCTCGCCAGCCGCACGCCGCTCGGCAGTTTCACGCTGACCATGCCGCTTTGCAGGAAGAACAGCGAGGTCGCCGGCTCGCCGATGGTGATGATGCGCTGGCCGGCCTCAAATGTGCGCGGCGTGGCGAGCGCGGCGAGCTCGTCGATATCCTCGGCCGGCAGTCCGCGCAACAGCGCCTGATCGCTGAGGTCGGTCGCCTCCTTGAGATTCACATAGCCGCCATAACGGTAAATGACCTGGTCCTCCGCCCACTCAATGGCATCGTCGAGCAGCGCAAACCGCCGCACCTTCGGCAAGTCCTCCACCCACGGACGGACGACCTCCCAGAGCGGCGACGATTGATCCAGGCCGGAGAAGATCGCGGTCATGCCGCGCGCGCCGAGGTCGCGCAGGGATTCGGCCAACAGGCGCGCGGCCGCCTCGGTGATGGTCGGAACGCGGTGGAAGTCGAGCACCAGGAGCTGCGCGCGCGGCCGCGCCGCAAGCTGGCGCGAGACGTAGTCGATCGTGGCGAAGGTCAGCGCGCCGACCAGCTCGATGATACGGATGTCCTCATGGTGCTCTTCGAGGAGTTGCTGCTCGTGCGGCAGGCGATTGCGGCGGGAGGAGATGCCGCCGATGTCGTAGTCGGCGATGATGCAGCTGCGCACGTCGCCGCTGCGGTTGAGCACGTGCAGGTCGAAATGCGCCGACAGAGCCTCGCATACTTTCAGGCCGCGCACGCTGTTGCCATGGCTGTCGAGCAGCGGGGAGAAGGTGCCGAGGCCGAGCTGGGAGGGCAGCGCGGCGATGATGCCGCCGCCGACGCCGCTCTTGGCCGGAATGCCGACGCGATAGATCCACTCGCCGGCATAATCGTACATGCCCGAGCTCGTCATGACCGAGAGCGTGCGGGCCACCGCGTAGGGCGTGACGACCTGCTCCCCGCTCACCGGATTGATGCCTCCGCTGGCGAGCGTGGCCGCCATGACCGCGAGGTCGCGCGCGGTCACCAGGATCGAGCACTGGCGGAAATAGACGTCGAGCACGGCGTCGACGTCGCCTTCGACCACGGCGTAGTTGCGCAAAAGATAGGCAATGGCCCGGTTGCGATCGCCGGTTGCGCGCTCGGAGGCGAACACCGATTCATCGACCGCGAGCCGGCGTCCGGCAAAACGGCTGAGCGCATCGAGAATGCGCTCGAAGGCGCCGTCTCCTTCGGCCCTGCAGATCAGGCCGGAACACGCGATGGCGCCAGAATTGACCATCGGGTTGAACGGGCGGTTGTCCGGTCGCAGGCGGATGGAATTGAAGGCGTCGCCGCTCGGCTCGACGCCGATCGTCGCCTCCACCCGCTCAGCCCCCACCGTCTCCAGCGCCAGTGCGAACACGAAAGCCTTGGAAATCGACTGGATGGTGAACGCCACGCCGCTGTCGCCGACCTCGTAGACGTGGCCGTCGATGGTGGCCAGGCTGATGCCGAAATGATTGGGATTGGCCGTGGTCAGTTCAGGGATGTAGTCGGCGACCGCGCCGCTGGTGTCGGCGGCGAATTCTGAGCGCCAATGGTTCAGGAACCGGACCAGCGGCGGCTGGAGGCCGGCGCGGCCGGTGGGCGGCCCAAGGTCAAGGTCGTGCTCTGCCTTCGTCATGGCGACGCCCTAGGCGATCTGTGCGGAGGTTGCACGATCCACGCCAAACAACGGTCTTGCAGGACTGGGGGAATCCGGCCCGCGTGATGCGTTTTGCTGTCGACCCGGCCCTTGAAGCTACGCATGTTTGGCCCGCACTGGCAAGGTTCGCCAGATCGCGCGCCCTTCCATGCGGATGGAGTCGCGGCGCGGGCTCAGCGCGGCGTGTGGATGCCGCACTCGGTTTTGGCGCTGCCGTCCCAACGGCCGGCGCGCGGTGCTTCGCCTGGAGGGCTGCGCCGCGTGCACGGCAGGCAGCCGACGGAGGAGAAACCGGCGGCGGCGAGCGGATGGGATGGCAGGCCGGCCGCCGCGAAGATCGCCGCCACCTCGGCTGCCGAAGCGCGCGCAAGCGGGTTGAACTTGAGGCGCCAGCCGTCGGCTTCGACCACCGGCAGAGCTGTGCGCTCGCCGTCCTGATAGCGCTTGCGCCCGTTGACCCAGGCGTCGAACGGCTGCAACGCCCGTTCGAGCGGCTCGACCTTGCGCAGCCGGCAGCAGGCGTCGGCATCCGACAGCCACAGATCGCCGCGCGGATCGCGCTCGGCAAGCGCCGCCGGGTCGGGCCGGATGGTGCGCACCTCGGCGAGCTTGAGCTTCTCCACCAAGAGATCGCGGTAGGCCAGCGTCTCGGCGAACAGCCAGCCGGTGTCGAGGAGCACCACCGGAATCGCGGGATCGACATCGGCAACGATTTTCAAGAGGGCCGCCGATTCGGTGCCGAATGAGGAGACGACCGCGAGCCGCTCGCGCCCGACCAGACGGACGGCCTGGGACAGGATATCGGCCGGCTGCGCACCGGCCAGCCACCGGTCGAGCGCTGCCGCCAGCGCCCTGGTGTCGAGTTCGATGCGGGCGGAAGCCGCGGCCTCGCGCGGCGGGGGCGCCGGGTAATCGTCCGCGGAAAAGGAGCGCATGGACCGAACCAAAACGGGTTGACTAGAAGAATTTTCTATATAATACATATAAGAAGCGCGCAAACAGAAAAACGTTCTATTTTACGCGCTATTGTGCACGATTTTTCTACAAACGGAACAAGTGGCGATGCGAGTTTACGTAGTGGACAGGACCGGCCGCGAGCACGCGCTCGACGCCGTGGAGGGCTGGCGGGTGATGGAGGTGATCCGCGACTGGGGCCTCGACATCAAGGCCGAATGCGGCGGCGCCTGCGCCTGCGCCAGTTGCCACGTCTACGTGGACGAGAACTGGGCCGAGCGGCTGCACCCGCCGACAGAGGAGGAGTTGGGCCTGCTCGACGCGGCGCTGGCGGTCGAGCCCACCTCGCGCCTGTCCTGCCAGATCCTGGTCTCGTCGCGCACCAATGGGCTCAAGGTGCGGCTTGCGCCCGGCTCGGAAAAGGGCGGTTGTGGCGCGCGCTGATCGGACCTATCTCTGGGCATGATCGGCTACGCCGGACAGCGCCCATGAAAAACCTGTTGCCCTTGTCCGTCACGCCGCCCCCGCTTGCCGTGCTTGCCGGCGCGGGCGCCCTCCTTTTCGGCCTCGCGCTCGCGCTGTGGGTCCATTACGGCACCGCGGTCTTCTACGAAATGATCCTTGCGGGCATCGCCTGGTGCCTGTGAGCGGAATTCGGTTGATGGCAGCACGACGCACACGCGTCCTCCTCGTGCTCGGCGCGTTTGCGGCCGGCCTTGCGATCCTTCTCGGGGTGGTCCTGGCGGTCATCGGGCGCGGCGGTGCGCCGATCCTACCGCAGGCCGCCGCCGTCGGCGGCCCGTTCCGGCTGATTGATCAGGACGGCCGGCCGATCAGCGACGAAGACCTCAAGGGCAAACCCTTTCTCGTCTTCTTCGGCTTCACCCATTGCCCCGACGTGTGCCCGACCGCGTTGTTCGAAGTCTCCGAGGTGCTGCGGCGGCTCGGCCCGGACGCAGACCGCACCGCGGCGCTCTTCGTCACCGTCGATCCCGAGCGCGACACGCCGGACAAGCTCAAGGACTACCTGGCGAGCTTCGATCGCCACCTGCGCGGCGTCACCGGCGATCCCGCCGCCGTCGCCGCGCTCGCAAAGGCCTACCGCGCCTACTACAAGAAAGTGCCGCTTGAGGCCGGCGGATACACGATGGATCATACCGCGCTCGTCTATCTGATGGACAAGAACGGCCGCTTCGTCGCCCCATTCAGCCTGCGCCGCACGCCGGAAGAGGCGGCCGCCGACCTGCGGCGGCATCTATGAGGCGCCGGCGCGCGCCTGGTGCGATTGCCGATGAGCCGCTGCGATGCGCCCTCCGGCCCGAATGAGGCCCAATCAAGATCAGGCTGAAGTCAAAGGACGACCTCCCCCGCCGGGGAGGTCGCCAGTGCCGAAGAAGCAGCGCCGTGCGAATCACAGATTGAGGGTGTGATCGCTGAACTGCACGGTCTCGATGGACTTGACCGTGATGTCTGTCCCGTCGCCGAACGCGATGGTTGTCACGCCCGCCGACGTGGTGATGGTGGCGTCGCCGAAGCTGCGGTCGGTGAGGTCGAGCGCGTCGTCTCCCGCCCCGCCGTCGATCGTGTCGTCGCCCTGGCTGCCAAGGAACAGGTCGTTGCCCACACCGCCATGCAGATCGTCGGCATTGGCGCCGCCGACCACCGTGTCGTTGCCGGTGCCCGCCCAGATCGTGTCGCTGCCGTCGCCGCCGACCAGGAAGTCGTTGCCGTCACCGCCCAGCACGACGTCCTCGCCAATGCCCGCATCGACCGTATCGGAGCCAGTCCCCGCCATCACCGAATCGTTGCCGGCGCCTCCGAGGAGAGCATCGGCATCGTCGCCGCCGTAGATGAGGTCATCGCCCTCGCCGCCGTCGACGTTGTCCTGACCATATCCGCCGGCAACCGTGTCATGGCCGCCGGAACCGAACAGCGTGTCGGCGCCGTCGCCGCCGTAACCCTGGTCGGCGCCCGCCCC